>JBAXBU010000026.1:0-34241 GCA_037141835.1 Armatimonadota bacterium
ATCTAGGTCCTAAGAAAACATGTGAGGCACAAACCGGGCGAGGTTGTCAGTAATTATCCCGTCCGTTTCTCTAATACCTATCCCCCGGGCACTTTCGCCGATGATCCAGCTTCCAATCACCGGATGATTGCCGTCAAAGTTAGGGACCTCTGCATAGTCCTGATAGACATAGCCAGATTGACCGTATGGACCCTCTCGTTTCTCCCATGTCGTTCCAAATATCTCTACATTTGACCCTTCACGACCCAAAAGCGCCTTTTTCGCATAGCGAGACATTCCGTGAGGTCCGTCCAAATGAGATTCAAGTAAATATTGCGAATTTGGGAACATTTCCCAAAGCACAGCAAGCAGTGCTTTGTTTGAAAGGAGCATTTTCCATATCGGCTCTACCCACTGACATTCTTTCATGGTCGCCAGGGCATTCTGCCCAAATTGCTCATTTACCATCCATTCCCACGGGTAAAGCTTGAAGACTGTCCACATCCGACTTCCCTGAAGGTCGACAAACCATCGGCGTTGTTCATCCCAACCGATGTCCTGCATTAAAATTGATTGCGTTGCCAGACCAGCCTCGTGAGCTGTATCGCGTAGTACAGCAACGGTGAGCTCGTCTTCCCAAAGGTCCCCGTGCCCAAAGTGAATTTGGCTTCCCAAAATCTTGTGATTGGATTTCAACCAGTTCCAATGCTCAACCAGTCCCTCCCAAATTGAATTGAACTGATCATTCTGAGGATAGAGTTCCTCTAACCACTTCCATTGAATGACGGCTGCTTCGAGCAATGCTGTTGGAGTGTCGGCGTTGTATTCCAACATTTTTGGAGGACTATTGCCGTCGTAAACAAAATCGAATCGTCCATAGAGGGTTGGTGGTTCTGCTTCCCATGACCACTCGATGGCATCAATCGTCGCCTGGTTCAGTCCAAATTGGGCATATGACTTCGTGTCGATAACGTGCTGAACCGCCTCCAGGCACATGCGGTGGCACTCATTGGTCGCCTTTTCAATCTCGCTGATTTCTGCAGAAGTGAATTCGTAATAGGCACTTTCGTTCCAGTACTGCTTTTCATCTTCGGTATGAAAGACTAGGCCAGCCTGTTCAACTTTCTGACGCCAATCTGGCCGAGAAGCAATTTGGTTGCGTCGCACGGTTAGCTAAAACTTGACCCACTGGATGAACTGCCACTGCTGCCAAATCCACCCCTTGAAATAGTGCTTCCATTCGACGACTTTATGTCATGCCCTGCAGGTGGTGTCGATGAAAAGTTGCGCATCCGTCCATTGTTCATTGAGCCGCCATATCCCCAACCCATGCTTCGATAGAACATACCACCATGATAATAGCCTGGATAGTAGCCGGAAGAAGAAGTACAGAGGGCGTTGTCGACTGGCTTATTCGTGGTTGTGTCAAAGCAAACGCTTCCGGTTTCCGTTCGGACTCGTGCATATCGTCCGCCCTTATAGGTAGCAGCGGTAACTGGGCTCGTGCAAGCAGTATCGGGCAAGACCGTTCCCGATGGATCGACGCATCTCCGGACAGAAACTGGGCTTGAACATCCCGACAAAATTAGTGCCGCAACCGACGCGCAAAAGGATGCGGGTACTGCAGCCGACTTCTTCATTTATTGATAATACAAGAATTTCAGAAAATGGTTGTGATTATTTGATTAGCGATTTTGATCGAAGTAGCGTCAGGAACTGGTCACGTTCGACAGTTGACGGCCAGGCGGAGTCGGGAATTAGGTGTACATACAATTTAGAAAGATGCAAAGTCACCAAACCATCTTGGTACTTGGCTTCCTCCAAGTCGGTCCACTTCGTGAAAGAGTAACTCCCGGAATCAAACCGAATCATCATTCCTTCCTCATCAAATTCAATCAATCGCTTCCGGGAAAATACTATCTTGTTATTTTGAATAATTGCCTTTGGCTTCGACGACGATCGAGCAATTAAGAACGGAAGAAGTAAGAACAGAACGACTGTATATAGAATTGCAAAGTTTCGAAGGCCGGTTCCCGCCGCGAACTCCAAAAGGATTGTGAGAACCAAAAGCATCAGCATAAGGGGAAGAAACATCTTAAGAACGGCGCGAAAAACGGTCTTTCGAAAGACTAGCGGATCAACGCCATGGAGCAGAGTCGTGATTTTCATTAATTGTCCCTTATTCTAGCAATCATCCTATAGAACGCTGGAAGGAAGTGCATCGGCGACCTCAACTCAGGTAAATTCTTTGGGACTGCCAATGGACTGGTTACACAGCCTACACCCCACAATACAAGATGTTCTCTCAGCAATTGGGCGGGCGATTTTGGCAATCATTCCGATCTTTGCTCCGATCCCGGTCATCATTTGGTACGAGCGACGGTTGCTTTCTTGGATGCAGGATCGAATTGGTCCAAACCGAACCGGAAACATTACTTTTTCGCGCACCAGCAAAATGATTCCTGGCTTCCTAAAAGGGAAGAAATTTAAGTTATTTGGTCTCGCGCAATCAATCGCGGACGGATTAAAGCTCTTCCTTAAGGAAGACATCATGCCGGACAAGACAGATCGGTTCTTGTTCATCTTGGCTCCTTTGATTGCATTATTTGTTGCGCTCACTCTTGGCTGCACGATTCCGTTTGGCGGTGATATTCGATTTACTCCGGTAGCCGATGTCAATGTCGGAATGTTGGTTATCCTCGCTATTTCATCGCTGGGTGCCTATTCAACTGTTTTGGCGGGATATAGCTCGAACAATAAATACTCCCTTATGGGTGGTCTTCGAGCCTCAGCCCAGTTGATTTCCTATGAGCTTGCAATGGGTGTAGCCCTTGGCGCAATGGTAATGAATTCAGGTTCGCTGAAGATGACGGACATTGTGAAATCTCAGGATGCTCCCCTTTATGGAGTAGTTGACTTTATTCCCAATTGGAACATCTTTACGCCAATGGGATTCATTTCAGCAATTATCTTTGGAATTTGTATGATTGCCGAGACTAATCGGCCACCTTTCGACCTGCCAGAAGCAGAAAATGAACTTGTGGCGGGATATCACACGGAGTACAGCACCAAGCGCTGGGGGCTGTTCATGATGGCGGAGTACATGGCAATGTTCACGTTCAGCATGATCTTCGCTACGGTGTTTTTGGGCGGTTACCACTTACCGCTTCGCTTCGAGTTTTTAGCTCGCTTTGAAAATATGTATCTGGTCGGTGTGCTTGTCATGCTCACTAAGGGTGCCATCGGGTTGACAATCTATATATGGATTCGAGCTTCCTTCCCTAGACTTCGCTATGACCAGCTGATGAATCTTGGTTGGAAATTCCTGCTTCCTTTGGCAGTCGTCAACTTAATGATCACAGCTACCTGGATTTTTGCTTCGAGAGTTTATGGCTCAATGGCAGGTTGGATGACCGGATTTGTCTGTTATGGAATTCTGTTCGTTGTTTGGGCCGCGATCCGAAACCAGAACAAGAAGACTCAGCCTCAATTCCAATCAAGAAGTGTGAATATGGTTAATTCACCGCGCAGAATTGCTGAAGTTGTTCCAAGCAAAGAGGCGGCTCCTTGAAACTGACCCCTGAACTCGTAATATTCGCAATGATTGCGGGACCAGCCGCATTGGCAGCGGTCGGAGTCGTCGCATTTGGCAGCGCAATACGAAGTGCGTTGTGTTTGGTTTTTAACTTTTTCTTGCTGGCGTTTCTTTATTTCAGTTTGAATATGGAAATGCTTGGAATCTCGCAAATCGTGGTTTATAGCGGTGCGATCATGGTTCTGTTTGTCTTTGTAATCATGCTGCTGAATCCGAAATTACTGGAAGAGAAGAAGGATTGGAAGCGACCTGTGGGTCTTGTGCTTGGATTTGCCTTGTTCGGAGTGCTTGCAAGCCAAGTTTTGCCATTGCTCGGTTTGGAAGGTCCAAAGGCACTTGCTCACAACGCTGGAGATCCAAAAGTCATTGGAGAATCGCTGTTTACGGCTGATGTCTTTCCGTTTGAGGTTGTGAGTATTTTGCTCTTAGTTGGAGTCGTTGGGTCGGTATTTCTTGCAAAGCGGAGGACTCAATGAATGGAGTTCCTTTAGTTGCTTACCTAGGGCTAAGCATGTTCATGTTTACAACTGGAGTTATTGGAGTTGTGATTCGTCGCAATCCAATCGTGATCTTTATGTGCATTGAGTTAATGCTCAATGCAGTGAACCTGGCATTTCTTTCATTTGCCCGATACCGTTTTGCCATCGAAGGACATTCGATGGATCAAGCGATTGCTGGTCCAATGATGGTGATATTTGTAATGGCGGTTGCGGCGGCTGAAGTTGCCGTTGGTTTAGGAATCATCATGGCGATTTATCGACTTAAGGAAGAAGTCGATGTTGACGAATTGAATTTGATCGGAGGATAGCGACGGTGCAAGGAAACGAACTTATTTGGCTAACGCTCTTGCTCCCAGTATTAGGGGCTATTCTTCAGACCTTTCTTGGCAAGAAGGCTAGCAAGAAAGTACTAGGAATCCTTGCCGTTCTACCAATTGCTGTCGCATTCGGAATCGGGGCCCTAATTTCAAAGAATTTGGACCCATCGAGTGCAACAGTCGTCTCAAGTATCCCTTGGATCGATATTGACGGCCTTTCAATTCCATTTGAATTAAGAATCGATACGTTGTCGATGACAATGGTTCTCATTATCACTGGCATTGGCGCTTTGATTCACCTGTACGCAACCGGCTACATGGCTGAAGAGAAGGATTACGGGCGGTTTTTCGCTTACTTAAACCTGTTCATCGCATCGATGCTGATTTTGGTTTTAGGTAACAACCTATTGCTTCTTTTCGTTGGATGGGAAGGCGTTGGTCTTTGTTCCTATTTGCTCATTGGGTTCTGGTACGAAGATGTTTCGAACTCAAAAGCGGCAAACAAGGCTTTCATTGTTAATCGAATCGGTGACTGGGGATTAACCTTAGGTCTCTTGTTGATTATTGCAACCGTTGCCACTGCGAACATCAACTATGGTCCAAAAGACTCCCGGCTCCTGAGCTATGACACCATTCTTCCGGTGCTTGAGCAAGCTTGTAAATTTAATCCAGCTCTGGCTACAGCTATTGGTTTGTTGTTGTTCATCGGGGCATGTGGTAAATCGGCACAATTTCCTCTTTACCTTTGGTTGCCAGACGCAATGGCTGGACCTACACCGGTTTCTGCTCTCATTCACGCAGCTACGATGGTTACCTCTGGTGTTGTGCTTCTCAATCGAATGCACGTAGTTTTTGAGCTATCACCAATTGCTTCAATAGTCATTTGTTGCGTCGGAGCATTTACAGCGCTGTTTGCCGCTGTGATCGCTTTTGGACAGAATGACATAAAGAAGATCCTCGCCTATTCAACGGTTTCGCAGTTGGGCTTCATGTTTGTTGCTTGTGGAGCTGGAGCTTACTGGGTTGGACTCTTCCACGTTATTACCCATGCGTTCTTTAAAGCATTGCTATTCCTTGGTTCTGGAGCGGTTATTCACTCAATGTCGCACGAGCAGGACATCAGCAAATACGGCAATCTCAAAAAGTACATCCCAATCACATTTTTCACAATGATGGCTGGATA
Organism: Armatimonadota bacterium; assembly: GCA_037141835.1. Taxonomy (GTDB): domain Bacteria; phylum Armatimonadota; class Fimbriimonadia; order Fimbriimonadales; family Fimbriimonadaceae; genus Fimbriimonas. The sequence goes on from JBAXBU010000026.1 coordinate 5,575, forward strand.
CCTGGCTATTTCAGGGATTCCATTACTCTCAGGCGGTGTCTCAAAGGAAATGATAATTGCCTCCGCTTTTGAAACTGAATTAGCCTTAACTTCCAGATTCAATGCTGGACAGTTTGCTGGAATCATCTGTTTGCTGACCGCAGTATTAACCGCGGTTTACATGACCAGGATGATGTATCTGACATTCTTCACCAAAGCAGAAGGATGGAGAGAGATTGCACCATCGAACCATCATGGAGAGGACGACCATCACGGGTTGACTCCGGACCATGTCCCCCATGAAGTACCGGTAAGTATGTGGTTCCCGTTGGTGATCCTGGCGATTTTGAGTCTAGGTGGTGGTTATTACCTAGAACAAAATGAACGCCTTAAGGAATGGCTCTACTCTGCCTGTATTGGTCAGCCAACGTCAGTCGTGGCTTTACACGAAGATGTATTGGAATGGCTACCAAAGGCATCCCTTGCCGCAGCATTGGGCGGAATCATTCTCGGCATCTTCATCTATCGAAAGGGTTTTCCAAAGGGAGGAGACCAAGTCACGGCGAATTCCACTCAGGAAAGAGGATGGTTTGGAAGGCTTGGGCAAAGTTTCGGGAACCTGGTCCGCAATCAGTTTGGTTACGATCGAGCGATGGTTAGTGCCGCAGTAGATGGTGGGGCAGAAATTGCAACCATCCTAGACCATAACGTCGACAAAGGACTAATCGGTGGATCCGGTATTGGTCTTGGCAAGGTTTCAGAAGGTCTTTATGCGTTGCTCAATAGGCTGCAATCAGGATTGGTCAGAATGTACGCGATCAGCATGCTGGTAGGCGTCATCGGGATCGCGTTGGCGGTTATGTATTTTGGTCATGGAGGTCACAAATGAACTCGTTCCCTTACTTGAGTTTTCTAATTTGGCTTCCTATACTCTCTGGTCTGTTTATTGCGCTGGCGCCAAAGCAGAATGCCGTCTCCCCAAAAAGCCTTAGTATTCTGATCGCTGTTGCCACTCTTGTTCTCAGCGGATTTGTTGTTTTTAAGTTCTTAGGAGGAGAAGCAGGATTTCTCCTCAAACAAGAAGCAGACTGGATTCCAAGAATTGGAGCTTCTTATTTAGTTGGGGTCGATAGCATGGCTGCCTGGATGATGCTACTTACAGCATTCTTGGGACTAATTGCTATTCTGATTTCAAAACCTAAGGAAAAGCTTCCGCAATTTCTTGGTTTGTTGTTGTGCCTTGAAGGAACTTTGTTTGGAATATTTAGCAGCCTCGATATTGTGCTGTTTTACGTTTTCTTTGAACTCAGCTTGATTCCAGTTGCCTTGATGATATTGGGCTGGGGTACCGGCGACAAGGGCAAAGTGGCCATTCGATATGTGGCTACTCTATTTGCCGGCTCGTTACTGATGCTTGTCGGAATGGCGATTCTTGCAAGTCGAGCAATCGAAATCACTCGGGTACCGACATTCAGCGTATTGCGCCTTCAGGAATTAGTGGCTAATCAGGGTCTTTGGAAGGATTCTTGGCCCCTTCAGTCTTTGGCATTTTGGGGATTCATGATCGCTTTCCTAGTCAAATCTCCGGTCGTGCCGATCCACCGATGGCTGAACGATACTTATGAAGATGCGCCAATTGGTGCCGTGATTGCCGGTGTGGTGCTCAAGGTTGGAACTTTCGGAATGTTCCGATTTTGCCTTCCCCTATTTCCCGACGCTTGCAAAGCATATGCTCCGATAGTCGTGGGCATAGGAGTAGTCGGCATCATCTATGGCGGAATTCTAGCTGCGATCCAAAAGACTCCAGGACGAGTAATGGGTTTTTCCACGATCAGTCACGTTGGGTTCATTTTAGTCGGAATGTTTTCCTTGAACCATTACGGAATGATGGGAGCTGCGTTTCAACAGTTCAACCACGGTATTGCCGCGGCTGCAGTTTTCGTCATGCTCAGCTTCTTGGCTGAGCGGTCACCATCCAAATCCTTGGAAGATTTTGGTGGTCTCAAGAAGTCGATGCCGATTTTCTCGACTTTGTTCTTGATCGCAATGTTGACCAATTTAGGTCTTCCTTTTACCGGTGGGTTTATCGGCGAGTTCCTTGCCCTTGTTGGATCATATTTCGCAGGGCATGTTGGTAGCAATGGACTCAATGTCGGCTTTACGTACATCGCAGCGTCCGGAGCAATTCTCTCGGCAAGCTACATGCTTTACATGTACCAACGGCTTTTTTACGGTCGTAACGTCAAAACTCAAAATTACAAGGATCTTGATACGAAGGAGACGGTCATTGGTGGATCGTTCGCAATCATCATTCTTATCCTCGGAATTTTGCCCATGACAATATTACGTTCCATGGAGCCAAACATAAAAACTTTGAGTAGTTCGTACGAAGCTTCGGGAAGTCCCTCCAATACATCGACCCAAGTAATCACGGAGGCTAAGTAAAGATGCATTCTTATTTTGCGATTCCCGAATTTAACTGGATCGTCTTGTTCCCGTTCTTGGCAATGGCATTGACTGGAGTCGGAGGACTTATTGTTCTTTTGATCAATCCTAAGTCAGATTCAAGAGCAATTTTCTTCGTAACTCTTATCGGAATACTCATTGCCCTTGGCGGTCAGCTTGGACTATTTGGCAACGAATACACGATGATGAGCGAAATGATCACAAAAGTGAACCCAGGCATGATCGGGGAATCGCTTATTTTGATCAGTCTCTTAGTTACGGTTTTGCTTTCAAAGCCATATTTTGAGCGGACTGGGACATCTTGTCCCGAGTTCTATCCACTTATTAGTTGGGCTGCCCTGGGTGGAATGATTATGTGTTCCACGGACAATCTCTTGGGAATATTTGTGGGACTTGAACTCCTCTCAATATCCTTATATGTTTTAGCAGGGTCCAACAAGCGTTCAAAGTTCTCGCAAGAAGCAGCAATGAAGTACTTCTTGTTAGGAGCATTCGCAACAGGCTTTTTACTGTACGGAATTGCCTTCTTGTATGGGGCTACCGGAAGTCTCAACTTGGATTCTTTCAAGACATTTATGTCTCCTGCACACCCAGAGAACCGGCCTCTGTTCCTCCTAAGCTTTACCTTTCTTATGGTAGGAATTGGCTTTAAATGCGGCCTGGTCCCATTTCACCAGTGGATTCCAGATGTCTATGCTGGAGCCCCGATAAACGTTGTAGCGTTCATGGCGACTGGCGCAAAAGTTGGACCTTTCATTGCCCTTTACAACATTGTCCTGTCGGCAGTGATGTTCAAGGCGATCGCATTTCCGGTGTGTTTGGCCCTGAGCATTCTTTCAATGGTCATCGGAAACGTTATGGCTTTTGGGCAGCGAGACGTCAAGAAGATTTTGGCTTACTCGTCGATGGTTAATGCGGGTTATGTTCTTATCTATCTTGCGGGCTTGCTCAAAGAAAACGCCGATTCGAAGATTTTCTTCGGATATTTTCTGATCGGTTACGTCTTTGCCACTCTCGGAGTCTTCGTCATTTTGGCATTGGTAGCGAAAAATGATCAGGAGCCAATAACTGTAAATTCACTTCGAGGTCTTTCTAAGAGGAGTCCAGGTCTGGCTGCATTGCTGGTCGTGTTTGTCCTTTCACAGATCGGAATTGGACCAGTCGCCGGTTTCGTCGGAAAGTTGCTTTTTGTGTTCGATCTCGTTCGTGTTCATGAAGGTTGGTTGGCAATTATCCTTTTGGCAAACTCGGCATTTGCCGCTTTCTATTACCTTCGAATCATTAAGTCTGCTTATTCAGATTCTGACGATTCAGATCTCTCCCCTTATGAGACTTGCATGAGCATCAAATCGGCATTAGCAATTTGTTTTGTTGGTGTTGTCGGAACCGTAATATTTTATTCGCCAATTGTTAACTTCCTCACTGCAAAACAATAACGTACCAATTGGCATCTGCTGGTATTCGGTCTTGAGTGCGTGGCGGGCCGGCAACATGCCCATTGGCAAGTTCATTGATTTTGCCAAGGATGCGGGTGCAGATGGAATCGAAATTCTCGACGCATTTCTCTATGAACCAGGAGTTGTGCGTGACCATTTACCAACGGAAGAAACGATTTCGAACTTCGTCACTGAGGCAATGACGGCTCTCGATCGAACCGGTTTGAAAGTTCATGCCGTCAGCGTGACGAATGATTTCAACCACGAGGACACTGCACGCCTTAGGATTGAGCGGGAAAAAATTGAACTTGGCATATCATTGGCTAAGAGGTTCTCTGCCGGATCGGTACGAGTCTTTTCTGGGAATCCAACTTCGAGTGATGGGGTGGAATTGGTCAGGTACGGAACGATTGATGTTTTGAAAGACCTTGCCAATCAAGGGGTTGTTCTCGCATTGGAAAATCATGGCGCCGTCTTCGCAACGCCGTCACGATTGTTTTCGATTCTAGAGCCACTTGAGAATAGGAACATCGGACTTTGTTTTGACATCGGCAATTTTGTTTTGGCAGATGTCAATCCAGTTGAAGCTGCAAAAGAACTGCCCATTCCGAAGTTGATTCATATCAAGGATTTTAAGTCAGTGGCGAAGGGAAGTTATCGCTCGAACAAAGGGGATTACTTTGACGGTTGTCGACTGGGTGAAGGTGTCGTTCCAATACGAGAAACACTAGATGTCTTACTAAGCCGCCTGAATGGAGCACCAATTTGCCTGGATATTGAACTTGAATGTGGCGAAGATGGCGTCGAAGCCACTCGGCATGGAGTCAGGTGGCTTCGGGAATATTTGAGCTCAAAGAGCCGTCAGCAAGCCAACAGTTAAGTCTGCAAGCTTTTGCATGCAGTCTTTGTGAATGACTTCGTAGCCATGGCTGTTCTCCATTGGTAACCCTAGAGTGATAGGGTGAGCGCAGAGACCCTTTGCAGCACAACAGGATGCATCGCTGCCCCCTCGGGATAGCGCTTGAAACTGTAACTCAATACCGGTGGACTTACTCACATTGGCTAAGAGGTCACCAAGATGAGGTGGCATGGCCGCGTAGGCATCATTGACCCACACGGTTGGATTTGCATTAATCGCAATCGGTGCATCGGGAACTTGCGGTCCAAGTTCAAGCGCAATACAGATGTCTGGTTGCTCGTTGGTCAAGAAATACATGGCGCCCTCTCCTCCAACTTCCTCACTGGTTGTCGCTACGAATGCAACGTCAATATCCTGGCCTTTCAAAGATTCTAGAGCGAGTAGCCAGCTGACCAAGTCGGCTCGGTCGTCGAGGAAGTAGCCTGAGACAAAGTCTCCGAATTGAGTAAGAGTGCGGCGGCTTGGTGATACAGCAACTCTTGTTCCGGGACGGACACCTCGATTCTTCAATTCCTCTTTTGATAGCCCGGTCATAACCGTCGTCATGTCCCAAGTCAAAACCTCGGTTTTGGCTCGCTTGGCTGAACTCAAGTTGCTTTCGGTGTGGATCGAACCAACACTCAGGATTCCTTCAAAGAATCCCTTGTTTGCCATGATCGTAACCGGACCTTCGCCCAGTTTCCAAGGAAAGATTCCGCCAAGTGGAGCAACTTTCAAACTTCCATCGGCATTAATTTGTCGGACGAATAGGGCGATCTCATCCATGTGGGCGGTCACGACAATCTTGGCCTTCGATGATTTCCCGAGTCGGACAATAAGGTTCCCTTTGGCATCGGTGGTGTGACTCAAGCCAAGCTGGTCTAGATGCCACTTTACTACTTCTCGAACACCACCTTCTTGACCCGGAGGACCCGGTACCGAAACAAGTTCTTGAAGGAGGTCCAATGAATTCATGAATCGCAGTTTATCAGATGTCAGGAGACCACGATCATGATCGGACCTCAACTCAAGGCTCGGGGGCTATGGATTGATCGTGATTGTTTCCATGATCGAACGATCAATTCGCTTTGCTTCAATTGTCAAAGCTCCATTTTTTCGAATGGTCACTCGAACGTAGCCAGGGGTCTTTTCACGAAACGCACACTTTTCGGGCTTAGGGTCCGAAAAATCATACAAGGCTTTTCCACCCCCGCCTTGAACTATGTATAGGGTGCCGACTCCTTTCTTGTAGGTGGTTTGTTCTTTGCTGACAATTTCGTTACCTCTCATCGGGAATTGCCGTTCGTAATGATGGTCATGTCCCGCCAGGACTAGGTCAACCTTATACTTGTCCAAAATAGGACCGATCGCCTTAATTTCTCCGGCGTTATCCCCTCGCCCTTTTGAAGTGCCGTATAGCGGATGATGCTCAAAAACGATGATCCATTTGATCCGCTTGTCTTGACGCGCCGCCGCTAGAGTCTGGTCAAGCCACGAAAGTTGGAACGGGTTTTGGTAGTCATCAGAATTGTAGGTTACAAACCGTGCATTGCCGTAATCGAAAGTATAGTGTTGCTCATAGCCTGGCATAGCGAACCGAGTCAGAGTGCTCACATAACCAATGTGGTTTGCTTTTCCGTCAATGGTCATTGTTTCATTCTCATGGTTACCGTAGGCAATCATGAACGGAATTCGTGAAGTAACCGGCTCAATTTGTTTTAAATAGGAGTCCCAGATTGGCTGTGTTCCGTTTGCGTAAGAAATATCGCCAAGCAACAAGTGAAATGCCGGATTTTCAAAAAGGGTGTTCTCGACATTTTTTACGGCATCTTCCGAAATTCCGTGATCTCCAAAAGCCGTAAATGAGAACTCTTTTGGATTGGGGTCGGCGGTGCGAAACTGGCTGGTTTTGCTCCAACCATCAGCGGCATTGCCCACACGATAATAGTAAGTGGAATTAGGTTTGAGATTGTAAAGTGTCGCTTCGACAATTGCACCAGTTTCGTAGGGGTAAGTCCTTCGGGTTGCCAAAGCTGAATTTCCAAATTGGTTAGACGAGCCGTATTCAACCAGGCTTTGAGACGTGGGAACTTCGGTCTGCCACACAACACGCATCATCGTGGATGCATCTTCTCCAAATGAGATTCTAACTTGCTGTGGCAACTTCGATCTTTCAGGTGTCGTGGCGGTTTGGCCAAATTCAGTCGAAGCAAGAGTGAAGATGCATACAATGAGGAAAGCGAATTTTTTGATGCAATAAGTCTATCGGACAGGTGTTAAATTTCAATTAATTCGCGTTCGTTTGGATGAGGTCCGATAGGTGCAAAGAATTTAGCCTTTCTGATGGCCCCAATTGCCATTGAGGTGAAAGGAACATGAGGATGGCAAAGGTAAGATTGAGTTCAAAATGCAATCCTGTTGACGAATTGTCACCGTCATTTACTTTGTCCTATATTGAATGTCTCAGTATTTGCTCAAGAACTTTTCAAGATGTCTCAAGAGGAAACCAGATGGATAAGTCCAGAAAATCTTTCTGGTGCAAAAGGCGACGGGACAAGACCAATCAGGGGGCAAAGTGAATGCATTTATCACAATTGCCTCCGTCAAACATCGCCTCGCGGGGTTAAGTAATCATGTTTGGAATAAAGTGAAATCTTAACACCGCGAGGCGATGTTTGACGGGGTTCCCTCCGTTAGATTCTTCCCGCTTTTATGTCACCAAGCACTTCATTTGCGGCCCTAAGGCCGCTCAGACATGCCCCTTCCATAAATCCTTGGTACGAGTAGAACGAGTCGGTGTGTTCGCCTGCGAACTTAACCAACCCACTTGCTTCACCATTCAATCCTTCAATTCCAGTGAACTGACCCGGTTTATAGCTGGTGTAAGAACCAAGAGTTAAGGGGTTGCTTGGCCAATGCTCAAGATGCGCGATGTAGTTCGTCCCTGATTTAGCTGCGTTGGCCTTGATTCCAGGAAAGACGAGATTTAAGTCACTTAGAAATGAATTCACTTGAGACTGCAGGAGATTCGTTCTAAGAGCAGCTCCCCGGTTGCCGCTACCGTAGTCAGTCATGATAGCCTTCGAAGTTGAGTTTGCTCGGTTGGTTTCCCAAGTGTTTTGAACATTTGGCAAGTCTGAGAGGGCGCCTCCATTTGAATTGAATTGGGTCGCCCAATATCGGCTGTTAAAGGCAATCATTGTTTTGGCATTCGTGCCGTAGCCCATTGTTTGAATCGCCCTAGTTTTGTCGGCAGAGAATCCAACTTGAGGATCGATTTGTATACCCCTTAGAACAGTGAATGGAATCGAGATAATGACTACATCTGCTTTTTCGGGAATCGTTGAACCGTTAAAGTACAGCAGATATTCACCGGCGATGTTTCTAGAAAGTCTCGTCAGTTTTGCTCCTTTATGTATCGGACCAAGTAACTTGGCCTCTAATCCCGCTATTACTCCGTCGTTACCACGAGTAAGGTGATATCTTTCATCGCTTGTTCCGAAAGGTTCAAACTTTGATTGCTTGTTGAATCTCATATAGCTAAGAAAATTCAATGAACTTTGTTGGCTAGTTTCGGCTCCGTATTCTGATACGTAGGCTTCATCAAGGACGCTTCGGATGAGAGGATGTCCCGCGCAGTGTATGTCAAGGTACGTTGCGAGGTCGGTATTGTCGAGATTAATATCCGATTGGTTTTTTGAATAAAATGAGGCTGAACCAGAAATGCTTCGCACGTCGCCTTGCATGTTAGAAACCACAACGCGGAGATCGTCGATGACTTGAGCCTCGGTCCAGTGCTGCCCAGCAAAATAGAATCGTTCATCCCCTGCTTGTTTGATGACGGACTCCTTCGCAAGCCCAAATTCATTGGCGTACGCGATCATCATCTTATGGCTAGTATCAATGAATTCACCGCCATTCTCACAGGCCATTCCTGGGACTAAAGTGCGATTGGAATAGCATCGACCACCAAGCCGGTTACTAGCCTCGTATATGGTTGAAGTGTAGCCTTTGAACTGAAGTCTATCTGCACAAGACAAACCGGCGAGCCCACCGCCGATTATCGCTATTCTCGGACCAGGTACCTTTCGTGACGCCAAAGCTGACAATGGTGACAATGCAAATCCGGCAGCTCCGGCCATCGAGAGGAAGCGTCGTCGAGAGTGAGTGGCTTCCTCTCGCCTTTCCAGTCCTTCACTTGTAGAAATATTTTCTCGCTCACAAAATTGGGCTATTTGAATTGAGCGACGAAGCTGCTCGAGTAATCGGGAATGACTCATATGACCTTTGCTTAGTTATTCTAATCCTTAGGCTTTCAAAATGTGGAGAAAAACAATGCCAGGTTCATAGAAATACTTTTCTTACCCCTACGGCAGAATGTTTCCTGCTGCTCGGTAGATTTCGTACCAATGAGGTCGAGAAAGGTCAATTTTGCAAGCGTCCACCACTTCTTTGACTCTAACAGGATTGGTTGTTCCAATGACCGACTGCATTTTTGCAGGATGACGTTGTAGCCATGCAATTGCCATTCCGGTCTTGGTAACGCCATATTCTGCACAAATAGTATCCAAAACCTTGTTCAGCTCAGGGAACTTTGGATTGTCGACAAATACTCCCTCAAAGAACCCAAACTGGAACGGTGACCAGGGTTGAATCGTGATGTTCTTCAGTCGGCAATAGTCGAGAATTCCTCCATCATGGTCAATTGAATTAACATGTTTCATGTTTGCGCAAATGCCTTGATCAATAGGACCGGTGTGCATGATGCTCATCTGAAGTTGATTCACATGAAGCTTCATCGGAAGGAAAGCTTGAAGCAGTTCAATTTGGTTTGGAGTCTGGTTGCTAACGCCAAAATGTCGAACCTTTCCGGTCCTTTCGAGAGAAACAAATGCTTCGGCAACTTCTTCTGGTTCGACTAGCGTATCGGGCCGATGCAGGAGGAGAATATCAAGGTAATCGGTCGAGAGGCGGTTGAGAATTCCGTCAACTGAACTCAGAATGTGTTCTTTGCTAAAATCAAAGAATCCTTTTCGAATTCCACATTTGCTTTGAAGGATGAACTTAGATCGGTCAATTCCAAGTCGTTTCACCGACGCCGCAAACACTTCTTCGCACTTTCCTCCACCATAAATGTCGGCATGATCGTAAAAGTCGATGCCTAGGTCGAGAGATGTTGAAATCAGCTCGTCCAGCTTGGAGTTTTCCATGCCGCCAATTCGCATACAGCCAAGCGAAATTTCTGAAGCCAATATTCCCGATGTGCCAACCTTAACCGTTTTCATGAAGTACGAGTCTACTTAGGTCTTGGCAGGTTTCGCCTTTAGCGGAAATCGTTCTCGGGAATATTCCCCTCCAACCGATTCTTTCAGTTCCTTCAGTCGCCTTTTCATTTTCTCTAAAACACCACCGTAGTTTTTGTCCCCCACCAGGTTGTGAACCTCTTGCGGGTCTTTCCGAAGGTCATGCAAATACTCGTAAACTGGCTTCTGCCCAAAATATCGGGCGTAAACATATCGTTCATCGCGAACACCTTCCCATTGAGGAATCGTGGGATCAACGAGCAAATGCTCACAAAAGAAATCGTGCCTCCAAGAGGGCCTGTTTCCCCGTACTAATGGTGCAAGACTCTTTCCTTGATACTGTTTCGGAATTCTTAGTCCGGCAAATTCCAATATTGTTGGAGCTATATCGATATTTAGCGCCATTTGAGTTGCAGTGGTTCCTTGACGTCTCGCTGGCAACCGAGGATCAACGATCAGAAGCGGAACTCGCAGTGATTCCTCATAGTGAATCCATTTTCCTGATAGTCCTCTCTCACCCAAAAAGTAGCCGTTGTCTGACATGAAGACGATAATTGTGTTCTTCTCAACGCCTAGGCGTTTTAGTTCCGTGGTCAACCGACCAATTTCATGGTCGATCCCTGAAATCATTCGGTAGTAGGATCGGACATTCTTTTGAAACTTCTCGGGAGTATCAAATTGCCATTTCCATCGAATTCGATTGATCGCTTCTTGCAGAAATTTTGGCTCGGCAAGAAAGTACTTCTCATCCACCAAAGGAGGAAGAGGAATGATCGCATTGTTGTATAGGCCGTCTACCGTCTTTGGCCAAGGATAGAGATTGTCCAGTTCACCATCTTCCGCATGAGGACTGTTGAAACAAATAGAGAGGCAAAATGGCTTTTCCGTCGGTTGTTTGCTCAGGAATTCAATTGCTCGATCGGTTGCGATTTCATCAATATGCCGGATTTCTCCGTTTGCCTGTTTGCGAAGATATGGATAGCCAATTGATGAGAGTAAGTCAAACATTTTTGTCGGTTGCCCTTCCTCAAACGAGACGCCAACTTTACCAATGAGTCCCGTCCGGTACCCAGATTTTCGAAGCATCGCCGGATAACTTTCATCGCAAAGTTTGCCGGAAAGTGGCGGGGTACCAAACGTATATTTGTGAGTTCTTTCGTAGGTACCCGAAAGAATCGATGCCCTACTCGCTGCGCAAATGGGTGTAGTGACGAAGCTATTGGGGAATCGCACTCCTTTCGCCGCCAATTGGTCCAGATTTGGAGTTTTTAGGATTGGATGCCCGGCGTATCCGAGTGCATCAAACCTCTGATCATCCGTTAAAACGAATAGGAAATTTGGCCTCTGTTCTTGAGCCAAAAGAGGCGCACTCGAAATGACCAAAGTGATTAATATGAATCCCGTCAATCTCACCATCTTGCTTCAAGTCAGTTTAGTCCAATTGACGAAAGGACGAAGTGATTTCCTCGAAGGCGACCTGTGGTCTGAAATTTGAATGCTCTTCGATAAGGTAACTTTGAGACAAGGTTCAAATCGAATTATGCACATTGTTGTGCCAAAAGAATCAACAGTTGAGGAAAGCAGAGTCGCTTTAACGCCAGTTGGCGCCAAAGATATTATTGCGCTCGGTCATACCCTTTCCGTGGAATCGCAAGCCGGTGAAGGCTCGTTCATTACTGATCGTGAATATGAAGTGAGTGGCGCAAGTCTTGGGAATGACCTTGCTACTGCCGATATTCTCCTGAAAGTCCTTCCCCCGACCGAGGCAGAAATTGCAAAACTTAAGTCCGGAGCGATCACGGTTAGTTTCCTCAACCCGTCTTCGAATCCCTCGATAATTGAGGCCCTTCGGGCCAAGAACATCACGTCATTTGCCATTGACATGATGCCACGGATTTCGAGAGCACAAAGCATGGACGCACTGAGCTCGATGAGTACGATTGCCGGGTACAAGGCTGCGTTGCTATGCGCATCCCATCTTCCAAAGTTTTTCCCCATGCTGATGACTGCCGCGGGAACGATGCCCGCCGCGCGAGTTCTTGTCATCGGGGCAGGCGTTGCCGGTTTACAGGCAATCGCAACTTGTAGGCGCCTTGGAGCGGTTGTCGAAGCATTCGATGTTCGCCCGGCTGTAAAAGAGCAAATTGAATCGTTAGGAGGAAAGTTCGTTGGCTTGTCACTTCTTAGCGAAGAAGCAGAGGACGTTGGTGGCTATGCCAAAGAAGTTACTGGAGACACGCATTCTCGGGAACTTGAGCTGATTGCGTCACGATTACCAAACGTGGACTGCGTGATCACAACTGCAGTCAGCCCAGGAAAGAGAGCCCCAACTTTAATTACCGATCAAATGATCAAACAAATGCGACCAGGTTCTGTGATTGTGGATCTCGCCGCTCCATCGGGCGGAAACTGCGAGTTTACGGTTCCTGGACAGATAACGAAAGCTCACGCCGTGACCATTATTGGTAGCACAGACTTGCTTTCGACCATGGTAAGTGATGCTACAAAGATGTACTCGAAGAACTTGATTTCTTTCTTGGGAACGATTCTCAAGGACGGTGCCTTAAACATCGACATGGAAGACGAAATCATCCGAGGAACTCTCATTACCTACGAAGGCAAGATCGTTCACGATGTAATCAGACTCTCCTTGGAGCGACCAGGAAGCTAACTATGACCCTAATCGCCGTAATCACAATTTTTATCTTGGCTGTCTTCGTTGGGCTCGAGGTTATTGCAAAAGTACCCCAGACGTTGCACACGCCGTTGATGTCCGCAACAAACGCGATTCACGGAGTTATTCTGGTCGGGGGAATAATAGTCCTAGGAAGAGCTCACGATACTCCTTCTTTGATACTCGGATTCCTTGCCACATTATTCGGCGTCCTCAACGTGGTTGGTGGATTTGTCGTCACCGATCGAATGCTCGAGATGTTCAAACGGAAGCCGAAGAAGGTGGATAAATGAACGCAGATGTCATTAACATTTGTTACCTTGTGACCGCTATCACGTTCATGCTTGCACTCAAGCTCATGAACGGTCCAAAGACGGCGAGACAAGGAAACCTTCTTGCTGCTGCAGGGATGGGGCTTGCCGTAATAGCGACCTTCTTCGTCAAAGATGAAAACGGGAATGCCCTCGGTAATTTCCAATGGATCGCCTTAGCTTTTGTTATTGGATCCATCCTCGGAACTTGGTCGGCACGAAAGGTCCAGATGACTTCGATGCCGCAGATGGTTGCCCTCTTTAACGGATTGGGTGGCGGGGCGGTAGCTCTGGTCGCAGTTGTCGAATATCCACATTTGTTTCGGAGTGGAACCGTGTCCATCGTTCCTCTTTTGACAACCGTTTTAAGTCTGCTCATTGGTGCGATCAGCTTCATGGGAAGCATGATTGCGTATGGTAAGTTACAAGAAATACTGTCTGGGCGACCGATCACTTGGCCCGGTCAAAAATTCATTAACCTAGTCTTGTTTATTGCGGCTATCGTAGTGATGGCACTGTTACTCGGCGGCATTTATTCGGGACCGCTCCTTTACGGTTTGCTAGCGCTATCGTTGATTTTGGGAATCACTCTCGTGCTTCCGATCGGCGGAGCAGATATGCCGGTTGTCATTTCGTTACTGAATTCGTTCACCGGTTGCGCGGCTGGACTGGCTGGGTTTGTTCTCAACAACACGGCCTTGCTGATTGGTGGTGGCTTGGTGGGTGCCAGCGGTCTAATCCTTACGATGGGCATGTGTAAGGCGATGAACCGGCCCCTGAGCAATGTAATTTTCGGCGCCTTTGGTGGTGGACCAACAGGTGAGGCAAGTCTAGGTTCAGGCAAGACGGGAAATGTTCGAAGCTATGCTGTCGAAGATGCGGCGATCATTTTCAGCAATGCGTCAAGCGTGATCATTGTTCCAGGATACGGAATGGCAGTGGCTCAAGCCCAGCATGTCGTCAAGGAATTCGCTGCAAAGTTAGCCGAGCGAGACATTGACGTCAAATATGCTATACACCCTGTCGCAGGAAGAATGCCAGGACACATGAACGTTCTTTTGGCTGAAGCCGACGTGTCGTATGACCAGCTCTTTGACCTCGACGAAATCAACTCTGCTTTTGCGGAAACTGATGTTGCCCTTGTGATTGGGGCGAACGACGTCGTGAACCCGGCTGCAAGGTACGACAAAGCTAGCCCGATCTACGGTATGCCAATTTTGGATGTCGACAAAGCTCGAACGGTCATCGTTCTCAAGCGGGGAATGAGTCCCGGATTTGCGGGCATCGACAATGAATTATTCATTAATCCGAACACCATCATGGTGTTCGGAAACGCGAAAACAACAATGTCTAAACTATCCACGGCCATGGATTCGGTCTAGCCGCCGTGAGCCGATTTTTCACAAGCCTGGCATACTAATTTGCCCTCGTGAGTTACCATTTCGGAGGCACTGTATTCGCTGTTGCACATGGCGCACTTTTCCATCTTTGCTTCGGCTCCTGCAGCAGGTGACGTGGTTGAGGTCTTGGTATCAGGAGTTGACGACGAGCAACCCGCAATAACAAATAGGGCAAGGGATAGGACAAGAATTTTTTGAATCACACCTTACTTAAGCAAGTCAATCGCCGAAAGTTCCACTTTTTAAATACACTTAGCAAAGATGTAGGCATTTCAGGAATTGAACAAATTGGTCAGTGATCTGTCCGAATCCTGTATAATCGGGCAACAATGCCAACCAAAACTCCATTGCTTTTTCGATTCTTGAATTTAATATTTGGAGGAGTAGTTTGGGCTTTATTGCCTGGCCAAGTGTCGGCCCAAGACCCAACCGACAAACCATTTTTTAAGGATGGGCAAGCGCAAATTGTCCCCGCGTTTGTCAACAGCAACGAGTGGATTCGGGAGAACCTTTGGGTTGAAACCGAATATGATTCCGATCGAAACGGTAAACGAGATCGGGTTCATGTTGACGTCACCCGCCAAAAGCAGACCGAGACTGACAAGCTCAAAGTGCCTGTCATTTACGAGTCCTCACCATATTTTGCGGGAACCGCGAATGGAGGATTGATCTTATGGAATGTCCAACATGAACTAGGCATCGACCCGCCCGCTAGGACAATGCACCCGCCAATCGGGTTCGACCCGAACCGAAAGAATGTTTCGAACTCATTGGTCGGGACCTGGGTTCCACGAGGATTTGCCGTCGTACACTCCGAGGCCCCGGGAACAGGTCTTTCGCAAGGCAGCCCAACGGTTGGCGGACTATCAGAAAGGTTAGCTCCTAAGGCAGTCATCGATTGGCTCAATGGTCGAGCCAAGGGCTATACGACTATCGATGGTCAAACCGAGATCAAAGCGCCGTGGTGTACCGGCAAAGTTGGAATGACAGGCACATCCTACAATGGCACGATACCAGTCGCAGCGGCGACTACTGGCGTCAAGGGCCTCGAGTGCATCATTCCGGTTGCGCCGAACACGTCGTACTACCATTACTATCGCTCAAATGGCTTAGTTCGGCACCCTGGCGGATGGCTCGGCGAAGACATTGACTCATTGTACGATTTCATCAATAGTGGAGATCCAGCAAGTCGCGCTACAGCGAACTTTCTTTATCGCGATGGTGAATTTGTGAAAGGGCAGGATCGAAAATCTGGTGACTACAATGCATTTTGGGAGGGGCGAGACCTCTTGAATTACGCGAAGAATATTAAATGTGCAGTCTTCATGGCGCACGCATTTAACGACTGGAATGTTGTTCCCGAGCATAGCGTTAGAATCAGCGAGGCAGTTCGAGGAAGAGTGCCACTCGTCCAGTACTTCCACCAAGGTGGTCATGGTGGCGATCCTCCCATGGAACTGATGAATAAATGGTTCTCTCGTTTTCTTTACGGACAACAGAATGGAATCGAAACTGGTCCCAAAGCCTATATTGTTCGCGAGCGAGCAACCGGTGCTCCACGAACTGCAATGGCTCCGACACCCTACGCTGATTATCCAAATCCTGACGCGAAGCCAATCACTTTCTTCCTTTCGAAAGGCGGAAAATCGATGGGTGGATTGAATCCCGTGAGAGCTGTAGGGCAAGGAAATGAAGAGCTTGTTGATGACGTGGCTTTTGGTCCCAGCGCGCTGGCTCAATCAGTCGATTCCCCAAATCGACTTGTTTACGCGACCCCTGAACTTAAGACTCCTATCCACTTGTCGGGTACATGCCGAGTTACCATTCGCCTCTCTTCAAGCGCAGCGGCAGCAAATTTATCGGTATATTTGGTTCAATTGCCCTGGGCAGAAGGTCCGGTCGGCACAGCTAATTTGATAACCCGAGGTTGGGCAGATCCTCAAAATGCAAAGTCCCTAACGAAAGGAGGGAACTTCCATTCATTGGCACCCGGGACTCCGCTTGTGCCTGGCGAGTTTGTCAACATGACGTTTGACCTTCAGCCTGACGATCAAATCATCCCGGCTGGAAAGCGAATTGGTCTTATGGTCTTTTCAAGCGACCGAGATTTTACGATTTGGCCAAAAGCAGGAACCAAACTAACTGTCGATCTTGATGCTACTAAAATCATCTTGCCGATCGTTGGTGGAAAGGAGGCGTTTGAAAGAGGTACTCGCACAAATTAAGGGTCGTTAGGATATTCCTTTCACGCTCTGGGGAAGACCAGGACAATCGAAATGATCATTATCGAGACTCCGAGGCTCCTTCTGCGTCATCTCATGTTGGAAGATTTGCCACCTCTCTTTGAACTCTACCGTGACCCAGAGATGCGCGAATACTTCCCGGATGGAACCCTAACTCTCGAAGAAACAAAGCTCGAAATCGAATGGTTTCAAAGTGGGCACCCCGACCACCCTGAGCTGGGCCTTTGGGCAACGGTTGAACGCAGCACTGGGGAATTTCTCGGCCGATGTGGTCTCTTGCCTTGGGAAATTGATTGCATTCCCGAAGTTGAGTTGGCATTCATGATCGATAAGACTCGCTGGGGCGAAGGATTCGCCACCGAAGCTGCAATTGCAATTGTTTCGTATGCAAAAGAAGTTGTAAAATTAAACCGCCTTATTTGCCTCATCACTCCTGGCAATTCTGCGTCCGTCAGAGTGGCAGAGAAAGTTGGAATGACTTTTGATCGAGAATACACCGATGCATTTGGGCTATGCAATATCTATTCCTGCCGACTATAGCTGAACAAACTATTGAGTCTTCTCATCAAGTTTATGCTTAGCCGGAATATGGCAAGGAGCCACAACCCCAATTGTCGACTGAGAGTTGAATGAGCGACGACCAAAATAGTTCACAAAAAAGCACCATGACCGAAGCCATGGCGCTTTGACCGCTACCTTTCCCCAAATTAAGGAAGTCGAGTGACCCGAATCTTTATCTTGACTCGATTTGCCAGGTCGTATTGCCAAGGAATCACCTGGATAGTTTCTCCGCCCTCACCATTAATGTCTCCGAAGACACGGTTGGTTCTCGTATCAAAGTAAATGTAAAGTGATGACTGTCCTTTCTTTGGGCTGATACAACATAGGTCACTAGGATCAATTGGTGGATTGTCTCGCTCGATGACCGAGATCTTGATCGGGATGATTGTGCTTGCATAGTTTGTCACACCGACCGCTGGAATGTCCTTAGCGGATACCGTTCTTGTGTCATCTGGAAGGTTAAAGGACTTTTCAGTCGCACCAACTCGGTATGTAAGTCTGAAATCAGCTTGGGTAAAGAAATCAAGGTCATTCTTCACGTCATTAACCTCAAGAACTTGAACCATAACGTTGTTTTTTGGAGTTACAGGATAGTCTGTCGAGTCCCAACTGCTTCGGCGCGTAGTCGAAGTGCTTGCAAGGATGTAAGGTCCAGCATCTCGGAGGAGTTCATTGTGAATCCAAGCCCCGTTAGCAGGATTGAACATAATCCCACCGTGGTTGTCGTCGTCCCAAGGCAACATGTCGCCGTACTTTGCCGGATCATAAACTCGGTAGAAGTTATTGTGTGTTCTCAAGTGATAAGCATGAGCGGAGTCCCAGGCCAGAAATCCATCACTGTCCCATTCGCCATCTGTAGCGCCGAACGTATATGGTTCGCCTTTTTTGATGGTATTGATGACTCCTTCGATAGTTGGCTTGGTTGGAACCCAAGGATCCTGTATCTCCCGAGCCATCACTGGCCCGACCCCTTTGAATGGGCTGGCGACTCGGTCACCGGCATAGGTTTCAGCGGTGCCCCAAGGCTTTTTACCTTCATGGCCGTAACCCTCAAGACTAAAAACGCTGTTGATAAGATTTAGTGCCATTGACTCGGTTGCGCCCCTTACTCCAGAGGTTAATAGGTCGATCGTGCTGATCGGGTTATAGGTGTTTCCTCCAAGGTAAAACACGCTTCGGCTTTGATCTAAGTACTTGCCACCCGGGTTTCGACCTGCGGAGGTGTAGATCGGGACGAGTGAACCATTGGGCGATCGCCTCTCTACGTTAGGACCAAGAATTCCCTGATTGTATTCATTGATCCGCGTAAGATCGCTGAGGCAGTCTCGTTTACCCGCAACCCCATCTAGGGCAAGCTTAACGACATCCTTGGCGATCTGTTTCATTTCTGCCGGAGTCTTATCTTTGCCCGGCGCCCAATTTAGACCTGAGAGAAAGCCGTAGACAATGCTGTATCCATTTGCACTTATATAGTCGGAAATGTCGCTCGACGGATCTTGAACAATGGTCCCTTCGTGAGGCGATGCCAGGGTTTGGGCAAGCACAACTCGCTGTCGAAGAAAGTCTGCTCGTGTTCGCTGTTGGGCTGTGAGTTTGTTGCCCCAAAGGTCAGCACCGGTCGGATTAGCAAGAATGCCTCGAGCGATGATTCCACCAAAACTATGTCCAACCAAATAGATTTGCGGTTGCTTATCGATGCTGAGATGACCAAATGTGAATACGTAGCTTTGGTAAACCTCATCGATGGTCTCCCCAAGTTGAGGCATAAAGTGTCTTGATCCATCCCGAGTATTGATCATCACCATTGTCGAATTTGCCCCTTGATTGTTAGACATTAACGATATGTGCTGCTTGATCAATGTCTGGTTGGTTTCAATCCCAGCAGGTAACCCTGTCAAAAACGACACTGGAAAGCATATTGGCGCAAGGTCAAGAACGCCAGTATCGGTTGTGTTTGGTGTCCAGTCGCTTATTGTGGTTTTCTTCAACCGCAGTTGCCCGCCGAGCCTTGGCGTAATAACTCACATTTCGCTTTCATCAAGTCGTCCCTGTAGACCCTTAATGAATTCATAGCCCCAATAGTGGCGAGCATGCCCAGACATGACGATTTTTTGTTCGGGGCTTTGGAGAGGTTCCGGTGTGACGCCATGAAGGAGAACAACCAATCTGGCTCTATTCTTTCTAAGTTGGAAATCTTCTGCGGCAACCGATACCTTTGGCAATGCAGTCAATATGATCAGTCCACAAGCAATCGTCAGATTCTTGGGCTTCACAAATTTGAGTGAGAGTTTTTTCATTTGTAAGTACGCTCCTGGTGCGTTAATGAAGATATTAGGGGGTTGCCGTGACAAGGCAAGGGGCCGAGCGTTACAAATGCGTTACAAATGGGTTACAAGTAAGAATGAACAGTTCGACAATCACTGTTCCGAGGTGAGGACGTGTATGGGCAAAGCCTTCTATAAAAAGATATAGTGATGGTTATGGCAACTGTAAGCGGAGCCGCTTGGGTCGAAAAGTTTCCAACCTCGACGAGTACTTCCGATCTCAAAGATCCGTTCAAGGCGAACTTCGAGGCATTCCTCAAGGCAATAAAAGAAGCCGGAATTTCTGCGAGGATAACCGCCTCTCATCGTCCAAAGCAACGAGCATATATGATGCATTACGCCTGGAAGATTGCCAAAGGAAAGATCACTCCTGCCGAGGTGCCGCCGATGCCTGGCGTAGACATCATTTGGAACCATGGTCATGCGAAGCAAGGCGCCCAGGAAATGGTTGACGGATTTGGTATCAACAATCTATCCGTTCCTCCCGCACTCAATTCGCGTCATATAGAGGGGAGGGCAATCGATACGGTCCTAAGTTGGACTAAGGACATTAAGATTCGGAAAAAGGACGGGGCCTTCAAAACCGTTATCGGAGAACCGCGCAACTCTACCAATCCAGACTTAATCGCCGTTGGAGCAACCTACGGAGTTATCCATTTCAAGCCAGCTTCTGCAGACAAAGTCCATTGGTCAGACGACGGACACTAACACCTCATGAAAATCCTTTCCCTTGTCATTATCTTGGCCTCGTCGGGCTCCGCACCGAGAGTTGATACCTTCCACCTCTCGCCGTACGGAGTAGAACCCTCTTTTGTTATTGTCTCCAAATCAGCTTCCCAAGCTTCAACCCCAACCGAAGGTTCTAAAACGAAGATTCTAGTCCAAGCCGACGATGCTGCACCTGAAGGGTTTCAGTATCTCAAGTCATCTACTGATGAGCCAAATCCGGGGCTAATTGGCATCTATTTGACCGAAAATTGCGAGTTCTCGGTTGATCGCCGTGTCATGAAAAGCACGCAACAAGACTCTGTGATACTTCGCTTGGCAAAATCACCGACTCGACCGGCTAGAACCCTCGAACTTACAAAAGGGGTCAAGGCTGACTATAACGAATGGCGACGATGCGCGATACAGCGAACGGCAAAAGTGGAATGGCCTCCTAAAAAGCCAGGCGAGCCAAGAGTGCCAAAAGGAACTCTCGTCATTGTCGGTGGAGGAGGAATGACAAAGGAGATCGCCAATGCATTCATTGATGCTGGCGGAGGAGATAGTGGTCATTTCGTCGTGTTGCCAATATCTATGCCTGATCCGATCAACATTGCCGCTGAAGAAGAATCAATGCATCGGATGGGACTCAAGAACGTAACCGTCATTCCCTATCGAGAGAAGTCCCAACTTGAGGATCCAAAGGTCGTTGAATCGCTTAAGAAAGCAACAGGAATTTGGTTTGGTGGTGGTCGACAATGGAACTTCGTGGATGCCTATGAAGGAACAAAACTACCAGCATTATTCAAAGATGTCCTTAATCGAGGTGGAGTCATTGGGGGTTCGTCTGCCGGAGCCACGATCATCGGAGACTACATGGTTCGAGGTGCACCGGCTGGGCCCGGTCTAATGATGTGTGAAGGATACGAGCAAGCAATGGGATTCT
This sequence comes from Armatimonadota bacterium, assembly GCA_037141835.1. GTDB lineage: Bacteria > Armatimonadota > Fimbriimonadia > Fimbriimonadales > Fimbriimonadaceae > Fimbriimonas. Next base: position 26,821 of record JBAXBU010000026.1, read on the forward strand.
TGCCGGGAGTTGCCATAGATCAACATTTTAGTGCTCGCAATCGATTCAAGGACATGACGGGACTGATGAGCACCTATCCCCAGTTTCTCGGAATCGGGCTTGACGAGGCCACTGCAATTGTAGTTAAGGGCAGCGTTGCTGAAGTACTGGGTCGTGGAAATGCTCACTTTTATGGCTCAAAGAAAATCCGAATTCCTGAAGCTCCTGATTTCGACGCCCTTCCGGCTGGGAGCAAATACGACCTAGTCACCCGCAAGTTCATTAAGTAGTTGGTAATCCGAATCATACTATTGTTTCCCAGAAACGGGTCACTCTGCAATTGGGCGGAAAGGTGTAGAATGTCTTCGATCTATTGCTTTAGTGTTGAAAAGCAATGGTGGAATGGGACACAAGAAAATAAGAAATTTGGTTAAATCGCCAAGAACTCGATTTGCCCTGCTACTGGTTCTGGTGGGAAATATTTCGGTCGCAGCGGTTGTCATGTCGACGACAGGTTTGCACAAGTTGCAGGAGAAGCAAGGTCGAAAATCTACTGAGCCGCCGATGGCAGCCCGAGGAAAGATGGGGCAGGACCTTTTCTTAGCAATCGATCATCGGAACGTAGCTGAGGTAAAAGCTCTCCTGAGTAAAGGGGCAGACTCCAATTCACGGAACGGACTTGAATTCACTCCGCTTTACATCGCGTCGGCAACTTACCAGATGGATGTGATGGGTGAACTGTTGAAAGCCGGCGCTGAACCAGATGCGGAAAGCAATTACGGCACTCCGCTCATGTTCGCCGCGGTCTCCGGTAATGTCGTTGGAGCAAGAATTCTGCTTGGAAAGGGTGTTGATATCGAGGCGACTCGAAACGATGGCATGACGATTCTTATGATGGCATCGTATTCCGGGAATCCAGAATTCGTCGGCGAATTGATCAGTCGAAAGGCTAATGTCAATGTAAAGGACGACAGCGGTGCATCAGCACTTACATATGCGGCACTTGCGGGTCAAGACAAGGTTGCGGAATTGCTAGTCAAAGCCGGAATTGAAGTCGACAGCACAAATATGGAGCACATGACGCCGCTCATGATTGCGGCTAAGGCCGGTCAGTTAAAAGTTGTAAAAGTGCTTCTTCAGCACAAAGCCAATCCGAACGCCAAAGACAAGACTGGCCAAACTTCGCTCATTTTGGCGGCAAAATATTCAGACAGTGCTGAGATCGCGAGGTTATTGAAGGCGAGTGGTGCGAACACTAAGGCAACCGACTCCAAGGGGCGTACAGCAGGAACCATTGCGAGCATGAGGGGCCGAAATGGAATTGCAAAAGTAGTTGGTAACGCAAAGGGCTCGTCGATGAGTAGATCACCAAAGCAAGCCGTAGTGTCAAGTTTGAATTTGATTCAATCATCAATGAATAAGTTCGAGAATTCGACTTCTTGCGCTTCATGTCACCACGAGGGCCTCGGCCGAATGGCTACGGGAATGGCTCAAGACCGTGGGTTCAAACTAGATCCGCAGGTTGCCGGGCGGCAAAAGGCCATGATAACAGGAATGACCACTGCAATGAAACCGCTTCACGAAGCTGCGCTGAAGAATCCCGAAGTGATGAAGCAAGTTCCTTTGATAGAAATCAACGAGGTTTCGTCATCGGACACCTGGTCCCTTGCCGGAATGGCCGCCCATAAGCAGCCAGGTACCGATGGTACCGCAGCAATGGCAATGGTGCTGGGTAAGCAGCAATCGAAAGACGGACAATGGTCTATCTCCGGTTCTCGCGTTCCGATGCAGTCAAGTCCATTTACCTTCACTGCTTTGTCGATCAAGTCGCTCGATGCTTACGCTCCAAAGGCAGATGCCGCTCGAATTGCCGAGCAAAAGAAGCTTGCTCTGAGATGGATGTTGAATACGCCAGCCAAGATTAGTGAAGATCGCGCTTCTCGATTGCTTGGCCTAAAGTGGCTTCGCCACAAGGATATCAAGAAAGCAGCTGCGGAAATCAAGGCTGACCAGCGACCCGATGGTGGATGGGCTCAATTGCCGAACCTTTCCAGCGATGCTTACGCCACTGGGCAAGCCCTTTACGCCCTTCATGAGGGTGGCGGTATGCCGGTGAACGATCCGATTTACCAAAAAGGCGTCAAGTTCCTGCTTCAGAACCAAGATGAAGATGGGTCATGGTTTGTGAATAAGCGAGCGATCCCAGCCAATAACTACTTCGATGGCGGCTTTCCCCACGGCCAGTCACAATATTCCTCATTTAACGGGAGTTGCTGGGCAATGATGGCTTTGCTTGAGACAATCAAGTAATCAGATATTGAGGAGAGGGAAGGAACAAATTCTTTCCCTTTCCTTTCTTACTTTCCGCCGCCGCCCTTCTTTTTTTGATCGAGTTGCTGCTTGTAGCGTTCTCGATCCCTTGCCTCGCCTTGGCCGCTTACCGCGATTCCGGTTTCATAATAAATCCCGTTTTCGAGACCCTTTCTGGCGAGTTCGCCTCTAGTCTTTGCAATTCGAACGTGCTTCGTCAATACGTCCCGCATTGACTTTTTGAGCTTGCTTTCGATTTCACTTGGCTTGACCGTCGCGACCACATCCCCATTTGATCCAAAAATGTTTGGCTCAATCAGAAGGATTCCCGCCGTTGCAAGATCAGTCTTCACGTTAGGAATCTGCTTGACGGATTTAGTACTCGAAAATGTGTAATATCCGGAAAACTCTGGGTCCCATGCTAACTTCGCAAGCTTTTCTTCCAGCGCCATTCGCTCTTTATCATCCGAGCCGACAACCACAATCAGCGCCTGTTGGTCTCCCGCTGCGACTGCCAATCCGACCTTAGGGTTCAAGGTAATCGGCAAGGCAGGGTTTCCAAGGGCATCTTTCGCAGGATACTTTAAGGCTAACTCATCCATTCCTTTTGCCATTGCGTCGGCATCCGCGAATAAATCATTTGGTCCTCTGCCTGGACCACGACCTCGAAGAGCAATCTCTCCTTCGGGAGTTAGTACGGCGAAGGAAGTATTGGCAACTTGCCCCCTCGTGATTTTGGCAATAAATGCCTTTTCCGTTTCATCTTCGTATGATGTGAGCCGAATACTAACAAACTTCTTGGCGGCTTCGATGACTTGTTTCTGGGACAGGAAACTCCTGTCCATGGTGACCTTACCTGGTCACCACATGCCAGAAACGCCAGCACAATGGGGTGCTGCGCTAACAAACAAGATAGGCTTACCGGTTCTTTTGGCTTCAGCTAGCCCTCGATCGAGAGTTGCATACCATTGTATGGAAGCACCTTCAGCTGTTGCGGGACCTTGGCTACCTCGGCCGCCAGGACCGCCAGGACGACCACCTTGAGGGGGACGCTGAGCGAACGCCAAGGGTACGAGCAATAGCAGACCAATTGGGGTAAGAATTTTTCGGAAGCAAATGGCATCCATCAAGGAGTAGACGGAGAATTCCAATATCTTGTTCACTGGTTATGCGCAATTTGAGAATTCGGATGAATTGGGCGGGATCGGGCAACCATTGGCGGGTAAAACGCATCAAGTCATGATGTTTCTTCGAGTGGGTGTCCCGTTGGCTTTGTGTAGCCTTGTCCCAGCCAAAAATGGGGTAGTCGCTCAACAAGTACCTCAGCTAACTTCTCAGGGACTTGCGGGTTACATTAGTATGAGCGTGCCCGCTCCACCTCCAGAGTTCGGCTATGGAGTCAGTTTGTATGCCTCAGCTTGGCCCCTACTTGATCGCCCCATTCGGGATTTCCAAATTGGGTTGGCTTCCATTTGGATCATCCCTGACAATCGTAAAGTCAACTATTCACTCCTTCCGACCGGTACCGTAGCTCGAGATAATTGGCCAGAACGGGGCCCCAGTTACAGCACGGTCTTTCAGACCATTGAAGGTGGATTGGGTTTTTGGGCGAGTACTCGATTTGGATCAACGACAGCCAAGTTCCGGATGAATGGAACTTCCAACGGATACAATCACGAAATATCTTCACCGGGCTGGGGCTTTGGCAAAACCAATGCGCTTAAGCCGGAAGAAATGGGAATTGCTCAACTGAGCCCTTACCTCCTAGTACCACCCGATGGATTGACTTTTCTCCCAGGCACCAATGGCGAATTACTTGGCTATGCGTGGATGGCTCTGCCTCTGACCAAGGCAAAAGCGACGACTGCTGGCCTTCCAGTTACAACTGGAAATCAAAGTTGGACGATGTTTCTCAACACTTCGAATTTCCGCGGACCAGTCGCCTTTTACACTCCAGCGACATGGAGTCGAATTTCTCGCCGACATGAGCCTGCCATCGGACGCGGTTTAGATGCGTTGCCCGGTGTCGTGACCGGTGGAGCTATTGAAGTCAATACCGTTCCTCGATTCATCAGCAAGGATTCGAGCGGAACCGCATATTCAAGTATTCCTGGCTTGCAGTTTCCGGCGGACAAAGATGGTCGGACGATTCTTATTCACAATCTAACTCAATACTCGAAAGGCGCCTTGTATGATCAAGTCGAGAAGTGGATGGCTGGCAGCTTAATACCCAACGGTCGCTTTGATGAAAAAAGTTCGTTCATTCCAACCGTCAGTACTCGCCCTCTAACCGTCAATCAAGGTTCAGAACGACTTCCTATTAAGGGGATTGAAAAGTGGGTGAAGACTCAGACTTTTGACAAAACTACATTTGGACTGGAATGGAATCAATCCGTCCTTGAACCATGGACGAACGGATTACAGAAAGGGTCGTTCCCTCGATATTTTCGACAACAAAACAAGGAGCTATTGGCGATTCCTGCAGCTGAAGTTCCCTCCGAAACCGGACTCACTAAAGCTCAATTTTCTCCAGCAAGAGAAAAGCAGGTTTACAGTTCACCGATGGGGCCAGATGATGTTTGGCATAAGCCCGGACCCAAAGCGGGACCATTTTTTGCAAACCTATCTGATGGTAGCGTCGTGACCTACTATTGGTATCGGTTTATTGACCAACCCTCGATGCAAGACGCTGACCTCAACGAAGCTGAGAAAGCAGCTCTGCAATCCGCGGTTGAAAAGATTCAAGCTAAATGGACACCGGAGAAGCAGTACATGCCCGGTCCAAAAATTGGAACCATAGCCTCACTTGACTCTGCCCTAAGGGTCAAGCCACCAAAAGGTTTGGAGCACGGCTACGTGCCAATCGTGACTCGACAAGAAGCTCAAAAGAAATAGGAAAATGCCAAACATGAAAAGCTTATTACTCGCCATTTTCAATCTTGGATTGCTTGGATTGATCTCTTCGACCACCCATGCCCAAACACCAACACCTAAACGTCCGGTGAAGGTCTTTATTCTCGCGGGTCAATCCAACATGGAAGGTCAAGCGGTTGTCGACCTGACCGGTAAAGACTACAACGATGGGAAGGGAACCCTTGCTACGCTCATGGCCGACCCTGCCAAGGCATCGATGTTCAAACATCTGCGAGCGCCCGATGGAAAACTGAAAGTTCGAGATGACGTGTTCGTTCGGTATCAACGAGAGGATCAGCCTTTGCTCAAGGGACCGCTCGACGTTGGCTTTTCAATCTACGGCGGCAAGCATCACTTTGGACCGGAATACCAACTTGGACATGTTTTGGGCGACTATTTCAACGAACCAGTTTTGTTGATCAAAACCGCTTGGGGCGGCAAGAGCCTCTATGCCGATTTTCGTCCTCCGTCCTCAGGAGGACAAGTGGGTAAATACTACAAATTGATGCTGAAAGATGTGAAGTCCGCTTTGGCAAACATGGAAGCCGACTTTCCTACGACGAAAGGTCTTGGCTATGAAATCGCAGGATTTGTTTGGTATCAAGGGTGGAATGACGGGGTTGACCCCCAGAAAGCGGTTCCCGAATACGAACAGAACCTGGTGAACCTCATTCGAGACGTCAGGGAAGAGTTCAAGGCTCCCAAACTTCCCGTAGTTGTCGGGGAACTTACAGGTCCGTGGATCAAAGCTGAAGGCGGTTGGGAAGCCCTGAGGAGAGCCCAAGAAAATGCAGTTGAACGTTGGGAAGTGGACGGAAACGCAATCTTTGTCCCAACTCACGACTTTGTTCGAAAACCCGAAGAATCGCCGAACCCTGGTCACGGTCACCATGAATTCGGCAATGCCGAAACCATTTTCCTTGTTGGAGATGCCATGGCAAAAGGCATGATTAACTTGTTCGAGGCCAAAAAGACTCCGATCATTAAAGACTACGGTCTGAAGCCGTACATTCGAACCTCAAAACAACTTCCTCACGTGGAAGATAAGCCATGGAAGCTCGTCTGCACGATACCCTACAACTGCCACTTTCAAATGTGGATGGAATTGGAATCCGAATCTGGAAAACAAATCCAACTAAATTCATCGAATCCGTTAGTACTTTATCTCACCAAAACCGAAACCTACACAACTAAGGCAGGACCACAAATCGCCGAAGCCGAGAACTGGCTAAGCGGAGAAGGGGCAATTTATACAATCCCAGCCGGTGTAAAGGTGAAATCGGTCAAGTACCGTGAAACCGGATTTGATACAACTTTTGCCGGATCGTTCGAGTGTAACGATAGCGATTTCAATGTACTCTGGAACAAGGCTGCTCGAACTGCTTACATCTGCATGAGAGACCATTTTTACGATTGTCCGGATCGAGAAAGAGTCGGGTTCTGGGGTGACGGCACACCCGAGCTCAATCAATGTTTCTATGTTTTTGATACAAAAGCCCATCGTTTAGCCAAAGAGCTTGTTCGCCGAAAGCTTCAACCAAAGTTCTATCCTGGGCAGCATTTAGAGTTCCTTGGTGAATATGGGCTCTGGTTCTATTTCATGCAAACCGGTGACTTAGAATCGATCAAAGCAGTCTATGATCAAACCAAGACTTTCCTTTTCGATACCTACAAATTTGGAAACAAGCGAACCTGGTTCGATTGGGGCAAAGAGAACAAAGACACCGCGGTTATCGAGACCTGCTTCTATTACAATTGTCTGGAAACTCTACAGAAAATGGCGATGGTAACTGGTCATAGTGCCGATGCGAGCGAAATAGAGAAGAAACTTCACGACATCAAATCAACGTTTGATCAAAAGTATTGGAAAGGCGGTTACTACATGTCAAACCAAGTGACTGAGCCGGACGATCGGGCCAACGCAATGGCGATTAATTCTGGTCTAGGCGACAGGTCAAAGTGGGAGTCAATCTATCAAAACGTCCTAACCAAGAAAACCTACTCAAGTTGCTTTTTTGATCGATGGGTATTCGAAGCTCTTTGCAAAATGGATAAGCCAGACGCTGCCCTGATGCGAATGGCGACTCGGTACCGAACAATGATTCCGGCGACGATCACAACCCTATGGGAACACTATGACCGCTGGTGGGCATCAAACATCGATGCCTTCGATGCCGGGTCTTCCTTGAACCATGGTTGGAATCCACCCGCCCTAATCC
>JBAXBU010000027.1:0-34158 GCA_037141835.1 Armatimonadota bacterium
ATATCTCGCTCCGTTTTGATAATCGATATCGCTTGTCTGCTTTGAACTGTAAAGTTTATCGCCAACCTTTCCCAGCATTGGCGGCACCCAGCGATTGACAAACGACAATCCGACAATTGTATATACCCAAAGAAATACTGCGGAGCCAGAGAGAACTAAGATCGGAACGCGCCACTTCATGGCCAAACGTTACCTACTTATAGAACTTCTTGATGTCCGCGTGAAGCTTCTTCATACACCCTTCGTCGATGTACATCATATGCCCCGCCTCGTAATACTCGGTGTGAATATTCGCTCTTAGCGTTGGATCCAAAGCCAGGTGGTTTACCGTGTACTCCGTCGCAAAATACGGAGTCGCCATATCGTAATAACCCGACGCAATAAACACCTTCATGTATGGATTCTTTGACATTGCTGAGCGAAGAGCTTCTGACGTATCGGGGTGGCCGGCACCGGCATCACCATATGACCAATTCTTCCAAAGCTCACCAGGATTAAACACATAATACGGCTGATCAGTCTCGTACCCAAGTTCGCGACGAATATAGTCATTAATCATTGCGGTGTACGGCGCCATGATTGACGTCATGGAAGGATCATGCTCAGGGTTATCCGTCGAAGCCGACTCATCAATTCCCTTGAACCGGCTATCCAAGCGCCCAACCGTTCGCTTTTCGTTACGCAACAGCTCCTTACAGAACCGATGGATGTTAACTCGCAGATCAGTTGATTCTAGGTAGTCCTCACTCAAGCCAGTCAAGGAAGCAAGCTTCGTTCGAACGGACCTCCGCTCTGCATCGGTCAAAGACGACCCCTTTGCGAGAGCCAAAACATATTCGTTCGATGCAAACTCTTCACTAGCCTTCAGAGCCGATTCGAGAGTCTTAAACTTTGTTTTCTTGTGGAACCAGGCTGTCGCCGTATAGGTCGGCAAGAAGACCTGATAGGGCAGGTCGTTGCCTTTGTTAAATCGTGCGGTCTGGAAGTTCAAGATCGAGGAAACGAGGACAATGCTGTTAAACGCTATTCCTTTCTCAATCAAATGTCCCGACAAACCTGCTGCCCGAGTCGTTCCGTAACTTTCTCCAACCAAATGAACCGGTGATGCCCAACGATTGTTTCTAGTCAGATAGAGGCGAATAAACTCGCCAATCGATTCGATGTCGCCTTCTAGACTCCAGAACTTTTTGCCGCCGACTTTCTTTGCCGGTCGGCTGTATCCGGTTCCGATCGGGTCAATGAACACCAAGTCGGTGTCTTCGAGCCACGAATATTCGTTATCAACAAGCTTAAAGGGTGGTTGAGGCATCCCCCCGTCCGCCTCCATCACCACCCGTTTTGGTCCAATAATACCGAGGTGCAACCACACCGAGGAACTGCCTGGCCCACCATTAAAACTAAACATGATTGAGCGGCTAGCTGGGTCTTTAACTCCTTCCTTGGTGTAAGCCATGTAGAACATCCCGCCTTCAACTTCTCCGATCTCGTTGTTGATCGGCATCATTCCGGTTGTTGCGGTGTACTTGAGATCACCCAACTTGTGTCGAGTCACGACGGGTGCCTGATCGGTGGTGAGAGGATATTTTTCCTCTTTAATGTCCTTCTTCTCTTCAACTACAACTGGGTCGCTCATTAGTACCTTTTAACCATCTTATACGATCCTTTTCAAGAATTGCCTCGGAACAAGCATGCGGATAAACGAGAAGGTGTAAGATTCAGACTGAAAGGTTGACTCATGGATTCAAACAACAATTTATCCCGAAGAAAATTTCTTCAATCGTCCGCGGTTACTGCGGCTAGTTTAGGTTTTGGTGCATCTTCATTGGCAAATCTAGCGTTTGATCCAAACACGAACACGGTCTCTGACCCTGCAGCGAGAAATCGGAAAAATCACTCGCCTAACGACAAGATCGTAATGGGACTTATTGGTTGCGGCGGAATGGGTGCGGCAAACATGCGAAATCTTATGGGGTTCGACGATGTCGAATTCGCGGCAGTCTGTGATGTCGATACTTCACGAATGCCAGGTGACATCAAGAAGATCGAAGAAGTTTATGGCAAAAAACCCGAGGTATTCAGCGACTATCGAAAGATGTTGGAAAGGAAGGACATTGACGCAATTATCGTCGGTTCACCCGATCACTGGCACGCGCTAAACCTCATTCATGCCTGCGAAGCCGGTAAAGACATTTACTGTGAAAAGCCCATTAGTCACAACTTTGTCGAAGCTCAGGCAATGATGGCCGCCAAAGACCACTTTAAGCGAGTGGTACAAGTCGGCACTTGGCAACGAAGTACTCCAGAGTTCCACGATGCTATCGAATACATTCGAGCCGGAAAGTTAGGCAAAATCACACACTGCCGAGCCTGGATTTCCGAAGGCAATCGAATCGGTCGAGGCAAAGTCACCGATCCACCAGCCGGACTAGATTACGACATGTGGACTGGTCCCGCCGAACTCAAGCCATACCAATCAAATAAGGTTCATTTTAACTGGCGATGGGTGCGCAATACCGGCGGAGGCTTAACCACCGACTGGGGAGTTCACATGATCGACATCGCCTTACTTGGCATGAGCAAAGGCTTGGACTTGGTCATGCCAACAAGCGTCACAAGCTACGGTGGACTTTGGACCATGAAAGATGATGATCGAGATGCTTGCGACACCATCGAATCAATCATGCACTTCCCCGAAGAAGAATTTGTCCTCACTTGGTCAGTCCTCCGCGACCATCCAGGAAAGGATGGTCATGGTACGGAATTCATTTCTGCCGATGGTCGCACGCTTCGAGTTTGGCGTGGCGGTTGGATTATTCTGGATGCGGACGGCAAAGAAATTCCTAAAGAATTTGCCGAGCCGCAAGATACCAATCACTGGCGCAACTTCCTCGACTGCGTAAAGAGCCGAGAAGCGCCACGATCAGACCTACACTCGGTTGGGCAAACGACAATGGCATGTCACATGTCAAATATGGCTCTGTACTCCGGTAAGACCGTAAAGTTTGACAAAAAGAAAATGAACATTGTGGGTAACGACGGAAAGGGCAATCTTGCCTATTCTCGACCGTACCGAAAGGGTTACTCACTCAAAAAATACTGATTGAGAATCCTCGTAGTCAGCGATTTTTGTTTGCTGGGAGAAAGGAAATTTCTCCCAGCATTGAAGCTAGTGTTACCGAGGGTGTAACATGCTGATGTCAGGGTTGACTCATGGATTCAAACAATAATTTATCGCGAAGAAAATTTCTTCAATCATCTGCCGTCTCGGCCGCCAGCCTAGGGTTTGGTGCTTCATCTTTGGCAAGTCTTGCCTTTGACCCAAACACGAATGAAGTAACCGACCCGAGTGCCCGGAAAAGAAAGAATCACTCAGCAAACGATAAGATCGTAATGGGATTGATTGGCTGTAACGGAATGGGAGCTGCCAACATGCGCAACCTGATGGGATTTGAAGACGTCGAATTCGCCGCAATCTGCGACGTTGACACCGCGAGAATGCCGAACGACATCAAAAAAATTGAAGAAGTCTATGGTAAGAAACCAGAGATTTTCTCTGACTACCGCAAGATGTTAGAGCGAAAGGATATCGACGCAATTATCGTTGGTTCACCTGACCACTGGCATGCTTTGAACCTCATTCATGCCTGCGAAGCCGGTAAAGACATTTACTGCGAGAAGCCAATCAGCCACAACTTTGTCGAAGCCCGCTCGATGATGAATTGCCAGGCGTATCACAAACGAGTTGTCCAAGTTGGAACATGGCAACGGAGTACAAAAGAATTCCACGACGCGATCGAATACATCCGAGCCGGAAAGCTTGGTCGAATCACCCACGTTCGAGCCTGGGCATGGGATGGAACTCGAATCGGTAAAGAACAACCAAAGAGCGTTCCTTCAACCCTTGATTACGATATGTGGTGTGGTCCGGCAGAAATGAAGCCGTATCAGCAAAACAAAACCCACTACAACTGGCGATGGGTTCGCAACACCGGCGGCGGAATCACTACCGACTGGGGCGTTCACATGATTGACATCGCTTTGCTCGGAATTAGCAAAGGTCTCGACTTGATGATGCCAAACAAAGTTATGTCGGTTGGCGGTGCTTGGGGCATCAAAGATGATGACCGAGATACTGCTGATAGCGTTGAATCGATCATGAGCTTTCCTGACTCCGAAGTCATGATGACCTGGTCACTCGTTCGAGATCACCCAGGAAAGGATGGCAACGGTGCAGAATTTGTCTCGGCTGACGGTCGAACCCTTCGGGTTTGGCGAGGTGGCTGGAAGATCCTGGATGCCGAAGGAAAAGAACTTCCTAAGGAATCTGCCGATCCACAAGACAGCAACCACTGGCGCAACTTCCTCGACTGCGTCAAGAGCCGAGAGAAGCCACGGTCTGATCTTCATTCCGTTGGTCAAACGACCATGGTCTGCCACATGTCCAACATGGCACTTTATTCCGGTCAAACTGTTTTGTTTGACAAGAGTAAGCACGATATCGTTGGAAACGGCGGCAAAGGCACCCTTTCATATGAAAGAAAATATCGAAAGGGCTACTCACTGAAGAAGTACTGAGTCTGAGTTCAGTTTCTGCCTCTCCAACTAGGAGAGGCAGAACAACCTGCCTTTTCCTCTAAAAAAAGGGAGGAAAAGCCAAAAACCTCACAAACAACTCTAGATATTCGAAAACCAGCCAATAAGTAAATCACAGGCTATGGTTTTCCGCATCCTCAAAAGTATTGTCAAAGTATCTGTCCTCCTCACAGTTGGGGCGGGGATAGGAATTTGGTTTTCTCCACCAACCGCAAAAGTCGTGATGAAGCAAAAATTGAATTTGGCTCAAGGGCATACCAAGAAAATTCAAACTGACGCAAACAAACTATGGACCTCAAACTTCCAAAAGAAATTTGCCAGCGCCACCAAAAATCTTGACCCACGTCGGATTGATAAGAAAACCGTTGACGGTTGGATTCAGTCAGGAAAGAACGTAATGGCGACCATTGCCGCCGACGCAAAGAAAACTCAAGATACGGTTGTGAAAGCCAACCAAGTTATTCAGAGTGCAAAGTCAGAATATCGTCAGTACGGAACCATGTTTGGAATGTAAAGAATTGGCACTCTTTCGCAGTTATCTCAATTATTGGTGCAAGCTTAGCCTTGCTCACCTCTCCAATTGGAGCTTCACGCATTTCTGCATGCCACCAAAAACGTTGGGCTACCTCCACGCCAAACTGGACACTTTCGTCGGTCGCACCAAATGTTATTATTCCGGGCTAAGACCGCTTTGGCACAAAGAGGTCGAACATCTTCTCCTCGAAAAGTACAAAGTCCGATATGTGAACCTCAATCATGCCGACCATTCCACCTGGGATGAAACGTATGAGAAATCGTACAATCAAGTGGCAAAAAATTCCATTCGACAGAAATTTGGCGTCGATGTCGTCGATCTATGCCTAACAACCGTCGAATATCAATACCGCTCTCAAGAAATGGCAAAAAAGTCGAATCAGACTCAAATTTCTGCCTAAATGGTCGCATCAAGGACGATTGGGAGAAAAACTAGACGATCAACAGTTGCAAAACGATTCGCTGTTTGCCCATAATATATGTTCTGCCGGGTGCGTAGCACCGTGTTGAGGTTTGTCCCATGGCGAAGAAAAAAGGCGAAATTAGAGAAATTATCCGAATCGTGTGTACCGAGGATGGGAAAAGCTATTACACGACTAGCAAAAACAAGCGTAACACCCCTGACCGACTTGAGTTGATGAAGTTCAATTCGAATCTTCGAAAATATACGCTTCACCGAGAGAAGAAGTAAGAGAGGAACTGAAGAATGCCAAATCCAAAACGACGTTTTAGCCACCAGAGAACCGCTCTGCGAAGAACGAATTATACGGCCAAGCTTCCAGAGATCACGCTGTCAAAGCAGGTCGATGGCGAGCCATTCCGACTTAATCACAATGCAAGCCCAGAAGGCTATTGGAAAGGTCGACGACTTCCTGGTTTCAAGGACTAAGCTAGTCTTTCAACCCATATGAAAAACCGTCTTTGGAAACGAAGGCGGTTTTTTTGTATATGTTCTGCTGCAGACTGTGATCTCTCACTGTAGACTTTAGGGATGCGCAAGTTCTGGAAGTTTGCCAAACCTCTTGGTCCCGGGTTCGGGATCAGCAAGAACTTCTACCTTTCTGTCTTGGCGGGTTCTCCTGCGTTGCCTCCCATAACCGCAATAATTAACCCCAAGGGCACCAACGGTGCGATCGAAGGCTTTGGAGTACCACTTGTCGATGGAAAGGACAAAGCCATCCTCGACTCTCCAATGCTTCGCGGAACCTATGCCCTCGCGAGCAAAGATCAAAAAACCGTCGTCCGCCTCATGGTTATGAGTGCCGAAGAAGCTGGCTTTTCTCCCGACGCTATCGCAAAGAGTCCGGCAGCCGCAAAGATGTCTCCCGAACTCCTGACCCGCCTCCGGTCAACCTGGCACCTTCTGCAATTGAATTTTGAAAGCCATGACCCCGATGTCTATCCGGCCCTCGATTTCATCCTCGGCATCGCGACGCGACTAGGCGAGGCAACGCAAGCAGTCATCGCCGATCCAGTTTCAGAACGATATCTCATGCCAGGGGAACTGGTCATGCGACCCCGGACGGATCCAAGCGTAGATGCCCGTGAACACGTTTTCATTCATCGACGATCGGACGGCCAGAATTGGCATGTGTTCACGAAGGGCCTCATTAAATTCCTGCAGCCAGAGATTGAAATCCTCGGAGTTGAAGAACCCGATATCGAAGAAGCCGCAAGATTTCTCATGTCCGCTTCTCAGGGCGTTCTCCTTGGTTACCTCATCCAGTCAGGTTCCGAAGTTGGACCTTTTGAAGCCCGTTTAGGCAACCTCAACAGTGCAACTTCAACCGTAGTTCCCGTCATGGAACTACTGCCTCCAACCGGAAAATCCGTCTCAGAGATATTGGCAGGATAAGCAATCTAATTTTGACAAAGTAACAAGATGCACCGTAAAAAGTAGTCAACTAGATATGCATGGTGCGAATTGTGATATTAAAAATGTAAAATGTTTGATATTTTTGTTGACAAAGTTTCTTGATAAGCATATGATCCTTATTGTCATGAAGAAATTCAGGAGAATAAATGGAATAGCGACAGTCATAGTTCCTTGGACTGTATGCATCTCATCAATGGCAATTGCTCAATCCGAAGGAGATACACGCAATGTCAGTCCAACGACTCACCGAGCCAGTGTGACCACGACCGAGGTGACAGTAAAGCCACCTGGAACTCACACGTACGAGTATGATCTCCATCTGAACGATACATGTACTGGAAACAGCCATAATCACACAAGTTGGACCAGTCCATTCCAAACATTGAAGAATGTCGAAAGTATTCATTTTCAGAGGAGTGGTACGTTAACCGTCCCCTCCGGAAAAATCGGCAAGCTTATTCTCTCCAAGACCCATACTGCCTATGGCAGCACCGGTGGAAACGAAAATGTAGATGCGCAAGAATTACTCGGTGGTGAAGTTTTTAGTGGAACTTCTTGGGTTGCATTTGTATGGACTCGTAATGAGCGATCCTACACGGATTGTACGTTAACGACCGTGATTGAGGACCTGCCGGGCAACTCGGGAGGAGGCTAAATCCTCGTGGTTCTAACATTAGGTCTTTGCCTCGCGCTATCAAGCGGGCTACAACAGTCGCCAAATGTTACTTTTGTCTTGGCGTGCCAAAAAGACTCCATAGATTCAAAGTCACTCGATGGTTTGAAGCAATGCCAAACGTTAGAACAAATTCAATTGAGCCTTCAGGCATTACATCTGGAGGCCCAAGCACTTGATAAAGAGACTGTGTTCATATTCCCTAATCTTTCGAAGCTTGACGATTATATCAAGCAGAAAAGAAAAGTCATGGATTTTTACATTACTCAGGAAGTTGGCTCAAGGTCGAAACCCTGGGATAAGGTTATTGCGTCAGGTTCATTGCCCGATTATTGCTATGAAATTTATAAATCAACGCTACTCACCAGTTTCAACACGAGACCTTCAAAATTTAATCCAATTCTGCCTAAACTTTCTTGCAAAGTGAATTTCGTGTTGGAGGAACAAGACGTCACTATCTCGATCCCGATGGATCGAGATGTACCCACATCAATTGCCGATAAAATAAGAAGTCTTGCTCCAACTGAGGGAGGAGTCCTTGCGAAAGAAAAGGATCTACCAAAAACATTGGATGAAGGAATAGCTAAAAACCCGTTTGTTGGCTACACTTTGAATGGGCTCACTCTTAATACTTGGGGTAAGCCAGTCGTAAATTCAAAGGCAAGCACACTTTTGGAAAGTTACTTTAAAATTCTACGAAAAAGGACGGAAGTTTCTGAGGAAAAGTTACGAGCCCTTTATCGCGATTTTCTCAGCGAACTAGCACGGCAAGATGATCTTTGGAAGGAACTTTCGAGTCTAAAAGATCAGACGGGGGCCGTAATGTCCGATGAATTGCGCGGTAGGTTATATCAGGGCCTAATCAGCCTTCTCAATGGTAATTTGTCAGATCCCGTGGCAGCCCAAGATTTTTTGAAAAAGGCAACGGTAAAGAAAGTATATGCTGAAATGTCAATTGTTGGTCCGGTGTTAAACTCAGGAGGAAGCCTCAACATGGTTGGCTTTGTTTTCTGAGTCGCTTGATGCTGTTGATCTGAGTCGCTTGATGCTGATGAACTGCTCGGATACTACGGGTATCCTGTTAGCATGAAACTCAGTGAAGGCGATCGCGTTAAGATTAAAACACGCGAAGTGACCGAAGATGACCGAAAAACCAATCGGTATTTTGACCACATGGGTGGTTTAATGGGCACCGTTCAAAACATCTATGGCGAAAAGGAAATTGCTGTCCAAATCGACCATGAATCATTGAGCAAAGCGTCAAAGGATGTTCACAAAGAAGCAACCAATCGAATGCGACAAAAGTTTGTCGATAATGTCAGCGAAGTACAACGAAAAGAGTTGACAAAGGAAGAACTCGAATTTGAAACCCACTTCATGCTCCTAGTAGATTCAAACGATTTGGAGAAGGTGTAACTTGGCCGCAGAATTTAGCTTCGATATAGTCTCAAAAGTCGATCAAATGGAACTCAAAAACGCCATGGATCAGGCGGACAAGGAAATCATGAATCGCTATGATTTCAAAGGCACCAAAATCGAAATCATCTACGATGGCAAGATGGACATCACCCTCGTTGCCGACGATGAATTCCGAATGGATCAACTTAAGGACATCGTGTTTAGCAAAATGCTCAAGCGAGGAATTGATGCTCGGCAAATCGAATACGGCAAGCTCGAACCTGCCGGCAACATCACTGTTCGTTGCAAAGTCGAACTCAAGCAAGGCATTCCAACTGACAAAGCCAAGGCGCTGACGAAAGAAATCCGCGACAATAAGTCGCTGAAGGTCAATTCTCAAATCCAGGGCGAAGAAGTTCGAGTTTCAGGCAAGAGTAAAGACGACCTCCAAAAGTGCATGCAATTCGTAAAGGGACTGCCGCTCGAATATCCGGTTGAATTTACTAATTTCCGCTAGAGAATATTTTCGATGGCTGAAATTCCTTTTCGTTCCAACGTTCTCAAGATGTCGCCCTACTCTCCGGGCAAGCCAATTGACGAAGTAAAGCGCGAGCTAGGACTCTCGCGAGTGATCAAACTCGCAAGCAACGAGAACCCACTTGGACCCTCGCCGCTTGCAATTGCCGCCGTTAAGGAAGCCGCCGAGAATATTCACCTCTATCCTGATGCCTCCGCCTACACTCTTCGCGAGGCTTTAGCTGCTCATTCCGGCTTGCCAATGGCTCAAATCATCATTGGCAATGGAAGCGATGAGATCATCCATATGCTTGGCCAAATCTTGCTAGGGTCTCCCGAAGATGAAATCATTGTCGGCAACCCTTCGTTTGTCCGATACGATGCCGCCGCCGGGCTAGCAGACTGCAAACTGGTAAAGGTTCCTCTGACCGAGGACATGCGAATCGACCTTCATGCAATTGCAAGCGCAGTCACAACCAACACGAAACTCGTCTTTATTGCCAACCCAAATAACCCAACCGGGACCATCGTTTCGGTCGATGAGCTCAATGCATTTCTGGCTGCGATTCCCTCAACTGTGGTTGTGGTCCTCGACGAGGCCTATTTCGAATTTGCCGACGGAGCCACAGGTTTCCCTAACTCACTTGACTACGTCCAAAAGCATCCAAACGTCATAGGCATGAGAACATTCAGCAAAACCTATGGTCTTGCGGGAATCCGAGTAGGATATGCCTTTGTTTCAAATCAAATTTCGGATGCGTTTGATCGGGCAAGAGAACCATTTAATGTCAACTGTCTTGCCCAAGTCGCCGCAATCGCGGCCCTTTCTGATACTGATCACTTAACGAAAACGGTGGAATTGAATCGCCGAGGTCTAGAGAGAATGCATCAAGCCTTCGTAGATTTAGGCGCAAAGCCATACAAAAGCTTCGCAAACTTCATCATCGCGGATCTTGGACGACCCGCTAGACCCGTATTTCAAGCCTTACTTGAGCAAGGAATCGTTACCCGGTCTGGAGATGTCCTAGGGCTTCCTGATTGCCTAAGGGTAAGCGTTGGAAATGATGAAGAGGTCACCATCTTCATCAAAGAATTGACGAAAATCTTGGCTTAATCCAATATCTGGGTCATCACTTTTGCTGCCGGCACGATTCCATGAACGATCTGCCGTTCAACGTTATAGGTCTCATCAAACTGAGACTCCAGAGCTTGTAGGGCAGGATTCAATACCGATTCTTCAAATTCGCCCAATAGATAGACTTTGATTTTAACAATCCGGTGCGATAACGTAAGCTTGACGCCAAGCACACCAAGTTCCCAAAGGGGCGAAAATGCTCCCTCAATGGATTGCTCTAAATTTTCTTTTTGGTAAACACTATTCTCAGCGTTTTCAGACATTGCCGCTTTCCCCACTTACGGAATAACGTACTGATTTGATTTTAGTTCAAGTTCCGAACAAAAGTGCACTTTGTCAATCGTTCCCCGTAATAATTCAGACTCGCGAGAACCTAAAAAGTTTTTTTGCAAGCTTGGAAAAAATGGTACGAAAGTCCCATCAAGACTTTCCTCTAAAGGTGGAGAGGCAAAGGGCCAAAGAACAAATTCAATTGTTGGTTCACCATATCGCTTCATTTCATGAAACCAAAACCGCCCAAGACGGGTAACTTTTCCCTAGATGTCCGCGCTAAAAGAGATTGAAATTCTGGTCAGATCAAAATATCCGATCCTCTATATCGTTTCGTGGGAAGAGCGACGAATAGAATCAACCCTACAATCCATTGCCACCGACCTGAAGCGGACTCTCAATGTCTGGACCCTAACCCAGGGAATGAAGCCCCCTATCGTCCAATCCGAGACCCGATCAACCCTATCACCCGAACTCGAGGCACTTGCTCAAATCTACCAAGCGAGCGAAGGGGCAATATTCCTACTCAAAGACTTTCATCCATACATGAAGGACCCTCGTGTCATGCGCCTGCTTCGAGACATCGCCTTCAAGCTCAGAACCCGATCGCAAACGCTCATCATCCTCGGTCCAAGCCTTAGTCTTCCATCCGACCTAGAAAAGGACATAACGGTCGTTGACTTCCCACTCCCTGATGGAGACGAAATTGCAAAAGTCCTCGACACCGCGATTGCCCAAATGAAGGACAATCCGAAAATTGATACTGCGCTTTCCCCGGCGGATCGCGAGGTACTCATTAAAAGTTGTCAGGGACTAACCCTCGACGAAATTGAGTCGGTTTTGGCTCGCTCAATAGTCGAATCAAAGAAATTTGATCAGAACGTCGTTCTGGACGAAAAGAAACAAATTATCCGTAAAAGCGGAATACTCGAATACTATCCACCTAACACTTCATTGGCTGACGTTGGCGGGATGGACAACATTAAAGAATGGCTCGACCAACGAACCACTAGCTTTACCGATAAAGCCAAAGAATTCGGCATCCCCGCCCCCAAAGGAATCCTTTTACTCGGAGTACAAGGTTGCGGAAAGTCCCTTACCGCCAAAGCCATCGCCGCGACTTGGAAACTCCCGATGCTCAAGCTTGATGTAGGTCGAATCTTCGGCTCGCTCGTCGGTCAAAGCGAAGAAAATATCCGAAAGGCCATCAGCACCGCCGAATCGGTCGCTCCTTGCATTTTGTGGGCCGATGAACTTGAAAAGGGCTTCGCGGGAACCAGTTCCGCCGGAGACAGCGGAACCACCGCGAGAGTCTTTGCCACATTCCTTACGTGGATGCAAGACAAAACTGCCCCGGTTTTTCTCATTGCCACCGCCAACGATGTTTCCGCCTTGCCTCCCGAACTTCTCCGAAAAGGACGTTTCGACGAGATCTTCTTCATTGACCTTCCGGAACTGAAAGAGAGGGAGCAAATCTTCGAAATTCACCTGAAGAAACGTCATCGGGATCCAAAGGCATTTAAGCTCAAGACAAAACTTCTGGCCGAAAAGAGTGTCGGATTCAGCGGAGCTGAAATCGAAACTGTCGTTATCGCCTCACTTCAACGGGCATTCCACGAAGGTCGAGATTTGATTCAAGAGGACCTCAACAAAGAAGTTGCCGCATGCGTGCCACTCAGTGTCATGATGCGCGAAGACATGGAAGCCTTACGAGAGTGGGCGCACCTAAGAGCAAGGCCCGCGTCGTGAGGGCGGTCATCCCTGCGGCCGGATTAGGAACCAGGATGATGTCGGTAACCGGTGGCTCGCCAAAAGAGTTGCTTCCGCTAGGCGAATCCACTCTCATCCAGCATATTCTCGATCAAGCTTTCGACATCTGCAACCATGCGATCGTTGTTTGGGATATCAACAAAGGACAACTTCCGGACGGAGTACCCTGGGTTCCCCAGATGCCTCAACGCGGACTCGCACCGGCAATAGCTAGTGGAGTCTCCAGCGAAGAATCGAACTTGATTTTTCTGCCAGATGCGATTTTTTTACCGCACGATCCGGCTTCAAAAATGGCGGCAATGGGCGAAGGCGATATAGTTCTTGCCCTGAGCAAAGTTTCCGACGAAGAAGTTTCCAGATACGGAATATGTGAAGTTGACGACATCGGTTATGTGACCCGGATGCTCGAAAAACCGACCCCGGATCAAACGACGAGTCGATGGGCCATTACTGGGCGATACAAACTTTCTGCCGAGGCTGGCGAACTCTTAATTCAAACCGTAGTAACCGGTCCTTTCGATGGATCAGAAATCGACCTTTCTGGATTCTTTGCCAAAGCGATGCACCAAGGAATGCGAATAGCAGGTTGCTTTTTGGACGAAAGTTATCATCGATACGATTGTGGGAGCCCGGAAGGATATCAAATGGCAGTAGAGGCATTCTCGCGGTGAAGGTCTCGTTTTCCGCCCCCGGCCGAGCCGGCATCATTGGCAACCCAAGTGACATGTACGGAGGTTGTGTCATCTCGTGCTCAACTCCGGTCCGAAATACATGCACCATCGAAGAGTCTAGTGAATGGGAGCTACCCGAAGACACCCGCCTCTGGGATGCTGCAACATCGAGACTTCCCGTCGAAGGCAAATACAAAGTAACGTGGGAAACCGATGTTCCAAGATCAAGCGGGTTATCTGGCTCAACCGCCTTGCTTGCTGCTACCGTCGCGTGCATCATGACGGTGCGAGGTGAGCAAATGCCGGAAGACCGAAGAGAGTTTGCAGAACTTGTGCGAGACATCGAATTACGAGAAGCCGGAATAGTGTGTGGCTACCAGGACGCCTATATGTGCGTCCTCGGAGGCATGAACAAAATGGACTTTTCTGGTAAGCATCCAATTAGCAGCGGTCGGCTTGGAACGGTGACATCGATGGAGCTGCCTGGCAACTTTCTTCTCGTGACAACTGGTGTCGAACGACTTAGTGGCTCAGTTCATGGACCAATTCGGGACCGATGGTTAAGTGGAGATATTCTGGCTATTCAACTCATCGAAGAACTCACCGAGTTGGCAAAGAAGACCACCACAAATTCAACCGTTAAAGACTTAGCTGATTTCATGAATCGCAATTTCCAAATCATACAAGAATTGGGCGGATCGGGTGATGATATTGATCGGTTAGTACAAGACTGCCAAAATAATGGCGCAGGTGCCGCAAAGCTTGCCGGCGCAGGAATGGGAGGAACTGTCATTGCCTTGTGCGACAACCCGTCAGAACTCCAGCAAAGACTGACCAAAATCGGATATACCAAGTTTCTGCGACCAGTTCCGGTGAACGGGTTGACGCGAGAAGTATGAATTGGAGTTTAAGTGCATTTGCTGATGAAATCGACGCCGACTTGGACGTCCAATTTGCAAACCTAAAGGAAAACGAAATCAACCTTGTTGACATGAGGTCCGCCTATGGCAAAAACGTCATGGCCTTAACTGACTGCGAAGCCAATGGCTATAAGTTGAAGGCCGGCGAATACGGGGTTTTCATCAACTGCGTGGGCTCTCCCGTTAACAAAGTCGTAATGGCCGAATCACCGGCTGAGGGTGAACTAGAGAAGCTTAGTCGAGCTATCGACATAGCCAAGATCGTCGGAACAAACCGAATTCGAATCTTTACCCCTGAAGGCGATGATTTTGATGCGGTATGCGCTTGGATGGAGCCTCAAATCAACCTCGCCGCCAAGCACAACGTCGTTCTAATGCATGAAAACGATGCCATGTATTACGGCGCTTATCCTGACCAGGCCAAAAAGCTCTTGGATCGGTTTGCTTCCCCAAATTTTCGGTTTGCCTTCGACTTTGCCAACACCGTCCAAATCGGCTTCAGAGCGATGGAAGACTGGTTCCCTTGGCTATTGCCTCATCTCGAAACCATCCACATCAAAGATGCAAGAGAGGACAAAAAGGTCGTCCCCGCCGGTGAAGGTGTCGGACAAGTGCCCGAAACCCTAGCGTGGCTGAAAGAACAAGGTTGGAATGGCATCTTGTCCATCGAACCTCACCTCCAATTTGCTGGTGACCGAGGCGGATTTTCTGGAATTGAATCATTTAAGATCGCGACCGATGCGATCAAAGGAATATTACAAAAACTATGAGTGAACTAAGATTTGGGATCCTGGGATGCGGAAACATCTCCAAGACCCACGTAACCGGAATCACGAGCGCGGAAGGGGCTGTCCTCACCGCCGTTTGTGATGTCATTGAAGAAAAGGCGAAGGCACTTGGCGAACATGCCTCGGCCACGAACTTTACCGACTTCGATGAGTTCTTAAAGGAAGTAGACGCTATTTCTGTCTGTATTCCCAGTGGCCTTCACTCCGAATATGCCGTTCGCGCCGCTCGTGCCGGCAAGCACGTCCTCACCGAGAAGCCACTCGATATCACCTTGGAGCACGGCCTAGCCATGGTCAATGCCTGCGAAGAGGCTGGAGTGAAACTAGGATGTATCTCCCAGCACCGCATGACCAAAGACATGCGCCGCCTTTACGATGCAGTTCAAAATGGGGAACTAGGAACCCTAGTCCAGGGCGATTCATTTACAAAATGGTATCGAAGCCAGGCCTATTACGAAAGCGCAGGCTGGCGCGGAACTTGGGAATTTGACGGCGGTGGCGCCCTCATGAATCAAGGCGTTCACTATGTCGATATGATCCAGTGGATCATGGGTGGCGTCAAATCGGTTCAAGCCCGAACCCGAACCATCATGCACGATATTGAAGTTGAGGACCAAGCGCTCGCGATGGTGGAATACAACAACGGAGCCATTGGCATCATTCAAGGTTCCACGTGCACCTATCCAGGCATGGCCGAAAGATTAGAAGTTCACGGTACAAAAGGCACGGTCGTTATCGAATCAGATCGAGCAAAAATTTGGGTTACCAAAGAAGTTGCCGACCACGAACCTTTCGGACCAAATGTCACCCTTGGCAAAGAGCATGTGCTCGAAGAAGACGAAACAACGAAGGCATGGGACAAAGCGCATAAGCTTCAAATTCAGGACTTCACCAACGCAGTACGCGAGAATCGCGATCCGTTCATTACGGGTCGTGCTGCGTTGGAGCCTCTCAAAGTCATTCTCGCAATCTATGAAAGCTCCAGCCGTGGCGGCTCACCGGTTCTTCTTGAGGAATTAATGCCTTGAGATACGCTGCTCAACTCTATACGGTAAGAGATTTCGTCCGGACCAGCGAGGGACTTCACGACTCGCTGAAAAAGGTAGCGGATATGGGCTACGAAGGAGTCCAAGTTTCGGCAGTCGAGGCATTTCTAAAGGATGTCTCTCCCCTCCAACTTCGCTCCTGGCTCGATGATCTTGGGCTAACCTGCTGCGCAACCCATCGTCCTTGGGAGAACTTGGTCAACGATCTTGGTACTGAAATTGGTATCCATCAAACCCTTGGCTGTGATGTCATTGGCATCGGAATGGGACCAAAGCAGTGCTTTGAGGGAGGTCCAACCGAATGGCGAACATGGCTTCTCGCGGTTGATTCATTGGTCAAAAAACTTTCAGAACATGACTTGACCTTTGCTTACCATAACCACGCAATTGAATTCGAAAAGAAGGACGGCGAACGATCAATCGATATCCTTGTTTCCGAGTCCAATGTCGAAATGCAATTCATCCTCGACACCTATTGGGTCGTTCATGCTGGCGCAGATTGCGTCGACTACATCCAACAGCTTCGTGGTCGACTCGATTGCGTTCACCTCAAGGATAAAGCGGTTGTCGGATGGGATACCCGTTATGCGCCAGTAGGAGAAGGGAATCTTCCTTGGCACTCCATCATTCCCGCTCTCGAAGACGCCGGAACAAAGTGGGGCGTAGTTGAACAAGACGAATGTTACGGCGAAGACCCATTCGATTGCCTCGACCGATCTTTGAAGTATCTGAAGTCTGGCGAGTAAAGCCCGCAATTGAAAGAACTTCAGTTTTTCCAAGCCCACTGATTTCGACCAACTATCAATTCCTAAGGAACCCCACACCGCCGAAAGCGGGTAAACATAGCGCTGATGGTTTTTCTTCCCCTTGTCTTGGCTGCTGCTCCCGCAATGTTTGGACCTTTTGATGTATCGCTCCCGATTACTACAACGGGAAATCCGTTTGATCCTGCCGTGAACGATGTCAAAGTAACCTTCAAGTCTAAAACCGGAAAACTGTCCGACCGCATTGCATTTTTTAGCAAAGGCAAATGGCAAGTCAAAGGCTATCTTCCTGAGCCAGGAACCTATACGGCCAATGTATCAATCAACGGAAAACCATCCGTAAAGCTTGCCGCCATCACAGTAGCGAACAAGAAGCCAGAAATGATCCGAACCGAAGGGAAGTGGTTCAAAAAGGCTTCAGGCGCTCCATACTGGCCAGTCGGCATCAACGTGGCATGGGGATCAGGACCAACCAAACAAGTTCCGTCGTACTTCCCTCTCATGAAGAAGGCAGGGATGAATTGGTCACGAGTTTGGGGTTGTCATTGGGACGACCGAAATCCCTATTGGAGGACTAACTCGCTAAATCCAAAAGACGGTTGGATGAGCGAAGTCGCCCTTGACCGATGGGATACGGTTGTGAAAGCTGCCGAAACCAATGGTATCAACTTTCAATTTGTCTTATTTCATCATGGAATGTTTTCATCGTCGGTCAATCCTAACTGGCAAGATCATCCTTGGAACTCAAAGAACGGCGGATTCCTCAAGTCTGCATCCGATTTCTTTTCCGACCCGGAAGCCAAACGGCGAACCAAAATGTTGCTTCGTTATTACGTCGCAAGATTCGGCTACTCAACTTCAATCATGTCCTGGGAGCTCTTTAACGAGGTTCAATTCGTGGATAGAATTCGGGAAAAGCAAGATTGGGTTACCGTTGGCAAGTGGCATGACGAGATGGCGCAGTATCTGCGATCCATTGATACGAATCATCACCTAATCACCACCAGTTCTGAACTCGATAAGCCAATCTGGGGGCAAACCGATTACCTTCAAGGGCACGGCTACCCTTCAAGTGTCGCTGGGTTACTTGCCGCCACTCCTAACGGGGGAACCAAGCCGATGTTTTACGGTGAAATTGGACCCGGTGATGCAGACCAAAACAATCCTGAGGCAGCAAAAACCGCTCGCCGAGAAGCATTCTGGTCTGCACTATTCAATGGTCACGCCGGTGCTGGGCAATATTGGTATTGGGACAAAATGGATGATGCGGCGTTCAAGGAATACGCATTCTACAATAAGATTTTGCAACTTCTTCCGCCAGCCCACACGTTTAAGAAGCAAGATGTCAAGCTTCGAGTTCCCCTAGGCGGAGACCTCGTATTTCGTCCCGGGCGAGGCTGGCAAGAGTCGTCCCTGACAACCTTTAATCTGCCCGATGATTCCGCCGCTGCAAAAAGTGGTCAACTTTCATCGTATGTCCAGGGGGATGCCAATCGAAAAATGCAGCTTAAGCCGCTGACCTTCATTTTCGAAGCCCCGAAAGCTGGAAAGATGTTCTTCCACGTCGCGGATGTTTCAAAGTCAGGCGCCAAGATCGAAGTGAGCATTAACGGCACAACCGCCTTCACTCGGGAATATCCTGGGGGAGTAAAGCCCATCGAAACCGACGCAACGGTTGAAATTCCGTTTGCGGCAGGGAAAAACGAAATTGTAATCAACAACGTTGGAGCTGACTGGATCAATCTGGATCGATATACGTTTACTGGTATTGCTCCGTTGGCCTCAATTCAAGCCATTCGTTCAGGCATCTGGGTCCTTGTTTGGGTCCACACGCTTCAGCCGCACGTCAAAATCGAACTCTCGAATTTTGGAACCAAGAGTCAAGTCATTGCCCCGACGATGTGGGAGATCAATGCCCTTACGAAGTCTCAGCACGACCTTGACCGAGAAAATGGCTGGTGCGGATGCGTTCCACCCGGTCGAGATACGATATTAATGTTTGAAAGTTAGATTTTAAACATTCGAATTACTTTTGACTGGAATCGAGCTCTTTAATTTGGGCTCGAAGCCGGGCCATTGTTTCGTCCGGAGCAACGTTTTCCTTTTGATCTCTCACGACCGATAGCATTGTCTTAACTCGCTCGAGAAAGCTTCCGCATGGATAGCAGTGCGATGCGTGGAAGAGAGCAAAATATCGCTTAATTCCTTTCAGCGAGCCGTCCGCGACCTGTTGCAACAATGCTTCCATGTGTTGGCAGGGAGGTCCTTCTTTTTGGTTTTTTTGTTTCATATAATTTCTTCCTCTATCCATACAGGGCGACCAACTTGTGGCGCAAAATTCTTCGTCCTCGGAAGACTCGTGATCGAATCGTTCCGATGGGGACTCCAAGTACTTCAGCGGCCGATTCGTAAGTCAGCTCTTCCATGTCGCACAACGTAATCGCAACACGGTATTCCTCCGGGAGCTCATCAAGCGCCTCCACAACCTGCTTAAATTCCATCTGGACATCAATTGCTTTCCAAAAATTTTCATCAGCTGGTTCAGCAACCCCTTCGTAATCTGTTTCGCCCCGGGTTTTGCGCTTTCGCAACAGTCCGAGCCACTCGTTATTGAGGATCCTGATCAGCCAACTTCGAGCGTGTCGCCCATCAAAGTCGCCCCAATGCTTATAAGCGTTAAGGAGAGTCTGGCTGACGATATCTTCGGCGTCAGTATCGTTGCCAGTCATTCGGCGAGCAACTCGATAAAGAACTTCAAGTTCTCGTTCTAAAACTACAGCAGCAGACTCCTTGGTTGCCGCATGAAATGACATAAAGATGATTGCTGAGATCAGAATGGTAATCGCAAAAAATGTCATTGAAAGTGTTCTACCTGAATGGGTTAAAGAGCCACGCCAAGAATGGCGTGACTCAAGTGAAGTGGATTTGTTTAGTTAACCTTCATTGCCTTGTTGAAGGTGGCTTCTCCAAGAACTACCTCGGCAAAAGAACACCAAACTTGAATTTTTTTGACTGACTTGATGTAGCTAGGAATGGTGATGTCTCGGTTGGTCTTGTCGCCGGCGATCGTAATTCTTTGCAACAAAAATGTATTGCCGTTGCCATCAACGACCTGCCAATGTGGCGATGGTGAGCCAGGAGTTTTGAAGTCCATGCTGAATCCAAGGTGGAACTTACCGTCCTTCTTGTACAGGTTAGCGGTTCCTCCGTTAACTTCAATTCCTTTGAACATGTTGGTCATGCCCATATCCATCATCATCTTCATATCTGACTTCATGGAGTCTTTTGAATTCTGGGTTGGAGCGTGGTTTGGCGAAGCGACTGCGAAAGAAGCGACGGTAGCGAGAACGACGAGAGTGGTGAGTGTTTTATTCATGATTTTTGTTTCCTGTTTTTTTGAAATCGTGGCGCACAATGATCTTTGAGGGATCAATGCTACGCGGAGTGAACTAGGCGAGAGAAGCAGAAGGCTTCTTCTCTTGAGCTGATCTCAGCAGAATGACTCCGCTGGTTTTGCCAGTTTTACTGTCGATGATGGCAATAGATCGGTAGAGCCAGGCATCAATGTCTTTTGAGATTGAAACTCGATTTTTGCCAGTTGATGCTTTACCAAGGGAAATGAACTGAGCATTGGCTGGAAAATCTCCAACGGAGACTGCCTCTTTCTTGACAAGTCTAAGCTCGAATGATTGTGCAGCCTTAAAATTGAGTTCTACAAATCGTTTTCCGGCATCTTCGATGATGGCGGCCCTTCCGGCAAACCGCTTGTCTCCCATTGCATTTCCTGCCGTAACTTCAATTGGTGCACCAAACGAAGCCAATTGAGCGACTGGTCTCTCAAAGTTGAACTTGGGAGCCACATAAGCAGTTTCAGACTTAAAGCTCGCTCCTCCAAATCCAACCGCAAATCGAGCGCACCAAATGGAGACGGCCTGATATTTACTAAGATCTGTATTGGCTGGTATCTCGTAGTTCTGGTCACCAATATTGCCCTTAAGGGTTCCAAGGTCAAGGAATCCGTTTTTCTTGACTGAGTCTTGAGATGAGTCGGATCCATTCACGAGATATAAATGAACATCTGGTCCGTTGGAAGTTTTGAAGTTGGAAAGCTGAATGTAGTTTTTGTCGTTTACTTTGACAATCTTTGCCATGCCTGTGGTTTCGTGGGCTTGGCTGGTGAAATTCCCGCTGGCAAGAGTCATGGTTGTTGTACCAGCAACGGTTGGAAGTTTCTCGTTTACGGTCTGGTTTACAAAAAGCAGTTCTGGTCGGAAAAGTGCCCATCCGACGATGGCTACTGGGATGGCGCTGATGGCGATTACTTTCTTTATGTTTCGCATGATAGCGGAAGTCGCGAGACGCCAAACAGTTCCCAACTTTTTTAAAAAAAGTGCTTCTAGGTTCAAAACTGGCTCTGAAGTGCCCAGTAAGATGGAGGGAATGATATTGACGAGGCATAGAGTGGGGTCCGAAGTTAAATGGGGAATCAATGGTTCATTGTTGCCGCCCGAGACCTCGCTCGGAAACTTACTTTCAAGACCTCGTTCCGAACTCGTTGCTTATCTTAGTCAACTTTGGCCCTCGCAATATCCCGGAGGGGAGATTGTCGCCCCAATTGACGAGCATCAAGAAGTTTGGGCAAGCGGTGTGACTTACATGCGAAGCCGAGTGGAACGAGAATCCGAATCAATCGTCGCTGATGTTTACGCAAAAGTCTATGAAGCGGAGCGACCCGAGCTATTCTTCAAATCGATTGGATGGCGATGCGTTGGAGATGGGCAAACGATACGGATTCGCAAAGATAGTGACTGGAATGTTCCGGAGCCTGAACTCACTTTAGTTGTTAACGCTTTTGGCGAGATTGTTGGTTACACTGCCGGGAATGATGTCTCATCACGCTCCATCGAAGGAGAAAATCCACTCTATCTGCCGCAAGCAAAGTCATACAATGGCTCGTGCTCGATTGGCCCTGGCATTGTCGTGGCCAATGAAGAAGAAATGTCTCAAATCAAAATTTCGCTCAGTATTGACCGCGATGGCATCTCAGCTTTTAACGGAGAGACGGACATTAGTCAAATGAAGCGAAAGCTCTCCGAACTGACCGGGTTTCTGTTTCGTGAGATGGCATTTCCTCATGGGGTTTTGCTCATGACTGGTACCGGCATTGTGCCGAGCCACCCATTCACTCTTCAGATTGGTGACGTCGTAACGATCTCAATTGGTGAACTCGTGCTCACAAATACCGTTGCGAGTTAAACTGAAATTGTGAGCCGCCAAGATATTTTTGATGTAGCAACAACAGCACTTGGTCCGAGTGGTGAACTGCCATTGACCGAAGAAATGTTGCTGAACCGGCCTTCAGGAGATCTTTTTGGATTTTCGCAAAACGCCGGGATGGGATGGGAACCAAAGAACCTGGGTAACGATGAGTATCTGATTCTCAGTACGCTTGGCGGCTTAAGAAACGAAAATGGAAAACCGATTGCCCTTGGATATCACACTGGGCATTGGGAAGTTGGTCTTCAGGTCCGCGAGTGTGCTGAAGAGTTTGTCAGGCTAGGGATGATTCCTTTTGCTGGATTCGTTTCAGATCCGTGCGACGGACGAACTCAGGGTACGACCGGTATGTTTGACTCGCTGCCCTATAGAAACGACGCTGCAATTGTCCTTCGAAGACTCATTCGATCCCTACCGACACGCAAGGGCGTGGTTGGGGTTGCGACTTGCGACAAAGGACTCCCGGCGATGTTAATGGCACTTGCGGCAATGCGCGATTTGCCATGTGCGCTCGTTCCAGGTGGAGTCACGTTGCCTCCTGAACATGGAGAAGATGCCGGAAAGATCCAGAGTATTGGAGCCCGGTTTTCGCATGGACTAATCTCACTAAAAGAAGCTGCTGAAGCTGGTTGTCGAGCCTGCGCAACACCGGGTGGTGGTTGTCAATTCTTTGGTACGGCCGCAACTTCACAGGCAGTTGCAGAAGCACTTGGTATGACCGTAACCCATGCTGCATTAGCGCCAAGCGGTCAGCCAATTTGGCTCGACATTGCCACTCGCACCGCACAAGCAATCGTAAACTTGACTAAGAATCAAACTTGCGGAAGGGACATCCTTACTGATCAATCCATTGAAAATGCGATGATGGTTCACGCTGCATGCGGCGGGTCAACGAACCTTCTTATTCATATTCCGGCAATTGCCCACGCCGCCGGGCTGAGAAGACCGACCGTTGAGGATTGGGTACGGATCAACAAAGCTGTTCCTCGCCTTGTTGATGTCCTGCCAAATGGTCCGAACGATCATCCTACTGTTCGCATGTATCTCGCAGGAGGGGTGCCTGAAGTCATGCTTCATCTGAGAAATATGGGAGTTCTTAATGGAGACTGCTTAACCGTAACCGGAAAAACGATCAATGAGAATTTGGATGAGTGGGAATCCTCGGAAAGGCGTCAAATGCTGAAAGAGGTTCTTCACAACAAGGATGGCGTTGATCCAAATGACGTGATTTCATCACCTGACCATGCTCGCGACAAGGGCCTAACCAGTACCGTGTGCTTTCCCATCGGTAACCTAGCACCGGAGGGATCGGTTATCAAAGCAACGGCTCTTGATCCTTCGGTACTTGATTCGGATGGCGTGCTTTATCGAAGGGGTCCGGCGAAAGTCTATAGCAAAGAAGCTGATGCTATTTCTGCAATAAGATCCAGTGAAATCGTTGCCGGCGATGTAATAGTGCTTACCTGTTGCGGGCCCCTTGGTACCGGCATGGAGGAAACTTACCAACTTACAAGTGCCCTCAAATTTCTTCCATTCGGAAAGGAAGTGGCCCTCATCACCGATGCCCGTTTTTCAGGAGTGAGCACGGGAGCATGTATTGGTCATGTAGGACCCGAGGCACTAGCCGGTGGACCAATAGGGAAAGTTCGAAACGGCGACATCATCGAAATAATCATCAATACGAAAACGTTAGAAGCATCGGTTAATGTAGTGGACTGTCCTGATTTTGAAAGCCGGATTCCAAGTAACCAGAGTCCCCATCCTCTCCTCCCCGACGACACCAAGTTGTGGGCGGCTATGGTCACGGTTAGCGGTGGACTCTGGGGTGGTTGCGTTTACGACCCGGATTCTATCATCGCAAAACTCTCGGCAAAATGAACGCTTTCTGAATAGTTTGTGAACCCAAATGTTTTTCAAAGATGAAAGCAGTAGTATTTATTCATGCCGAGGTTGATCATTTGTCTGATGTTCGTGTTACTGGCATCATGGTCATTGGCTCACGACGATAGCCTTTCAAGCGTAACGCTTATCTTGGATCAATCTGGTGCTACGGTAAGCGTGGAAACAAGTCTTAAAAACTTCGCTAATCCGGATGCAAAGGAGGCTATTACCAAAGAAATTCATTTGGCAGTTAATGGAAAGCCGTGGACCTTTGTCAGTAACCATGTTGCGATTGACAAGCCGAATGACCGGATCACCGCTCAAGCAAGAATTGTGGAGCCCGTTCAGACCTTCGAGGTGATTGAACGGCTATTTCCGAAAAATCCTGATTCAAAGACGATCGCTAAGGTGATGAAAAATGGTGAGGTAGCGGGAGAGGCGGTTCTTACCCAAGTTTTTACATCTTGGACGTATGGACAAGCGACCAAGTATTCCAAAGCTAAAAGCTTCTCCGAGTTCTTCTCCCTTGGAATCACTCACATACTTGGCGGGTTAGATCACCTCTTGTTCATTTTTGGGCTTATGCTTGCGAGGCCGCGAATCAAGGAACTTCTTAAAGTTGCTACTGCCTTTACCATTGCCCACAGCATCACGCTTTCCTTATCAGTCTTGAACATTTTTTCAATGTCACCAAGGATTGTTGAACCACTTATCGCGCTTTCGATAGTGGCAGTTGCTATGGAAAAGTTTCTTAAGCCTAACGATAAAGTTTGGTTGACAATTGGAATTGCATTCTTTTTTGGGTTAGTTCACGGTTTTGGATTTGCCGGAGCATTGAGTGATGTTGATCTCAAAGCTGGACAAGCGGGAATTCCTCTTGCTGCCTTCAACATCGGAGTTGAAGTTGTCCAAGCAAGCTTAATCCTGATCACAATTCCTATGTTAACGGTGGCAATGACAAAGATTCCCAAAGTTTACGCACCAGCTTCCAAGGTCTTAGCTTGCTTGATCGGCTTGGCCGGGGCATTTTGGTTCTTTGAACGAATTGCCAACTCTGGATAAGATCAATTTGCCTTGTATACTTCGCCAAAGAAATGTGCCTTCGGTATCAGTGGGAATATGATAATCAAGATCGCGAAATGATCGAGATTCTAGCCACAGATCCTTCGACCGAAAAGGGAGATGCATTTCCAGCAGCAACAACACCGATCATCATTCTCGATAAAGGCGAAAGGAAAGTGGTTCCATCGTTTTTTGGGCTAACTCCCGCCTGGGCTAAGGATGAATTTTTTGGTCAGAAGTACGCATACAACAGCCGCTCAGAAACCATCACTGAAAAGCCGACTTTTCGGGATGCATTTCGACTTCGCCGGTGCCTTGTAAAGGTTATCTCGTTCAAAGAAAACCTCGGTCGAAATCGTTGGTTAAAGGTCACTAGCACAGAGCCAACCGAATCACTTTATATTGCGGGACTATTCGAGCTTCCCAATCGACACATTCAGACGAGATCACATTGCCTCATTACAACTACACCCAATGGCATCATTGAGCCATATCATGACCGCATGCCGGTCATATTATCAGAGGCAGGTCAGAAAGTTTGGTTGGAGCCAAGCAGCAATCCCAATGAGTTATTAGCTTTGTTAGCCCCATGCCCTTCGGAATGGCTCGCGATTGAGGAACTTCAAGAAGAGAGCCGCCGCAAAAAAAGTAAGTACCTGGATTTGTTTGAACCTGAATGAAGGCAGATCCACACAATAAAAACATACATATTTCCTGTAATGCCATCCCACAGCTTTGGGCGTTTCGGTGTAATATTGACCCAGAGGTCTCTTATTTTGAATTATTTCATCCGAACTTCATCCGTCATTGCGCTTGGCTTGGCCCTAGCATCGGTATCTTCTGCAATTCAATTCACTAGTATTCCGCGAGTTCGCGAGTTTACAGGTCAGCTCATCGTTCGACCATTACAGATTGATGCAATGCTCGACCAAAATTGGTCGGCTTCAAAAATCGCTGGCGAAAAGGCTCGAGTCCAAGATCGATTCAAGTTCAATACTGTTCGATACCATCCAGAAACCGACGAGTATGTTGTCAAAGTTCCATCCGGCAAAAATGAAAGTACTTATGCAACGGAACTTTTAGCTACGGGAGATTTTCAGTATGCGACTCCGAATTGGATGCTTTATCCAGTCGCAGATTCAAATGATCCTTTGTTCCCTCAACAGTGGCACCATTTTAAAATTCAATCACCACAAGCCTGGAACTCATGGACTGGCGGTTCAAACTTCGAAGTTACATTTATTGATACCGGCATTCTGAAGACCCACGTTGATCTCAAAGATCTTTTGCTTGAGGGTTACAATTCGGTAGATCGCAAAACCGAATCAGAAGGCGGAGATATCAATGAC
Organism: Armatimonadota bacterium; assembly: GCA_037141835.1. GTDB lineage: Bacteria > Armatimonadota > Fimbriimonadia > Fimbriimonadales > Fimbriimonadaceae > Fimbriimonas. The sequence goes on from JBAXBU010000027.1 coordinate 26,524, forward strand.
ATTAATGGTCATGGAACCCACGTTTCTGGCTGTGGAGCGGCTCACGGTAACAACGGCATTGGAGTCAGTGGAGTCGGTTGGAATTTCAAGATTCGATTTGTTCGAACTTCCAATAGTCCAAGTGGAGGAGCAGCTTTCGATGATATTCTCAGTGGCGCCCGATGGGCGGTTGATCACGGTTCCAAGACGATGAGCGCTTCTTACAGCGGTGTTGATTTTCCTGAAGTTGGAGTTACAGGAACTTATGTCAAGTCTAAAGGTGGCTTGTTCCTTTATGCCGCTGGCAACGACAATCGCGACCTCAGTGGTTTTACCTACGCAGACACAATTGTTTGTGGAGCTTCAAACGAAAATGATGGAAAGGCTGGCTTTTCTGCCTACGGTAAGGGAGTAAACGTTTTTGCTCCGGGCACAAACATCTTGAGTACTACAATGGATGGTGGTTATGGTCGTGCGAGCGGAACTTCCATGGCAACTCCGGTTACTAATGGTGCATTAGCAACGATTTGGTCAGCAAATCCAACGTTGACTCCCGACGAGGCTCAGGAAATTCTCTATTCAACTTGCGACAATATTGGTCCTAAGGCTATCTTTGGAAACGGACGAATCAATGTCGATAAAGGAGTTCAATTGGCTCTTTCGACACTCGCACGTGATACGACAATATCGGACGTGAATGTTCAGACTGGAAGTCACGCTGCTGGAAATCTTGGAAGCGTTCAAGATGCTAACCTTGAGAATGCATTTAAGGTTGACAGTGGCAACTTTGGGGCAATGGGAACTATTGCGGCATCCAACATGACCGTTTCGCTTCCAACGGATCAAGGAACCATCACAGGCTTTACCTTCTCTGCAACTTGCAGAGTAACGGGTACATTGCCAACATCAATCTTTGCCTATGCGCTTAATTTGAACACGAACAAGTACGATTTGTTGACAACAAAAGGGACTATTCCCGGACTTGACAAGGTACTGAACTTCAGACTGTCGAAGGATGTAAGCAAGTATATTTCTGGCGATGGATCAGTAAAGGTCATTCTCCGGTCCGTCGTTCCAAAGCGATTTGGAACCACTCCAAATCAACTATCAATTGGTTACGCAAAGGCTCGCTACTCGATTAGACCATCGTTTTAGAATTGGTCTTCAACCCCTTGGATATTTATTAATATTCAAGGGGTTTTCTTCTTTATGCTTGACCTGGTTCACCGGTTTGTACTCGCCATAGTGCAGCGTACAGCCCGTTATTTGACAATAACTGCTCGTGTGTCCCGCTTTCTGTGATGTGGCCAGCTTCCAAAACCCAGATGCGATCAGCGTCTCGAACGGTTGAAAGTCGGTGGGCAATCACAATTGATGTTCGACCTTTCGTAACTTTTGTCAGGGATCGTTGGATGGCTGCTTCGGTCTCATTGTCAACAGCCGAGGTTGCTTCGTCCAGAACGAGGATTGCTGGGTCTCGAAGAATCGCCCGAGCAAGGGACAATCGTTGACGTTGTCCACCAGATAGCTTTTGTCCACGCTCTCCGACTACGGTGTTGTATCCTTGCGGCAAATCGAGAATGAACTCATGAGCTTCTGCAGATTGTGCGGCAGCTTCTATTTCGTCCTGCGTGGCGTCTGGCCTCCCATAGGCAATGTTTTCTCTGACCGTGCCGTGAAACAGGAATACATCTTGGCTAACGTAACCCATACAATTTCGCAAACTCGTATAGGCGAGCGTTTTGATATCTTGATCATCAATTGAAACTCTGCCAGCTCGAGCATCGTAAAACCGGAGCAAGAGTCGGATTACCGTGGATTTACCCGCTCCAGTTGCTCCAACAATTGCGTGAGTCTCCCCGGCGGGAATAGTCATGCTTATTCCTTGGAGAATATCAACTCCATCACCGTAACCGAATGAGACGTTTTCTAACCGGACATTTCCATTGACAGGTTGAGTAATTGCCTGAACTCCTTCCGGCATTGTCGGCTCGACATTTTTAAGATCGAATATACGTTTGACTGACGCCATTGCTCGCTGATATTGGTCCAAGGTTTCGCCCAATCCAGTAAGTGGCCAAAGAAGCCTTTGGGTCATGAAGACGAGCACGGAGTATATTCCGACTTGCATCTTGTCGTTGAGAACAAGCCACCCGCCAATCAGGAGGGTACAAGTAAAGCCCGAAAGGATCACCATGCGAATGAGCGGAACAAAAGCGGCCGAGTATCGAATTGCATCTTGGTTTGCGATTCTATAGTCGTTCGATACTTTCTCAATACGGTTCGTTTCGCGTGTTTCCGCAGTAAACGCTTTGATCGTCGTGATACCACCAAGGTTTGTATTAATCGTTGAACTGAGTTCCGCGACTGCCTCTCGTACTTTCGCATATCTTGGTTTAAGGCTGTGCTGGTACCGAATAGAACCGAAGACAATAATTGGAATTGGAATGAATGCGAAAAGGGTGAGCAATGGCGAACTGGCGAAGAAAACCGCTCCGACAAATATGATGTTCCAAAATACGACGATGATCGAACTTGCCCCGCCGTCGAGAAACCGTTCTAACTGGTTGATATCATCGTTTAGGATGCTAAGAAGACCTCCACTGGTGGTGTCCTCAAACCAAGCGACTTCAAGATTTTGAACATGACTATAAAGGTCTGTTCTCAGTTCGTGCTCAATAGTTTGTGATAGGTTCCGCCACGTGAGAGCGCTGAGGTAACCAAAAAGGGATTCGAAAATCCAGCAGAAGGCATTAGCAATTGTGAGGAGCAGAAGCTGTTGCCATCGGTCGGTAATGCCAAATTGGACAGCGAAGAATGAGCCTTGCCCCCGGACAATAACATCAATCACGGCACCGATGAGGATCTCGGGAACGACATCCATGACCTTTCCAAGCGTGCTGTATGTGGTTGCAAGAATGACCTTGCCTCGATGGGGTTGCGCGTATTGCCAAATGCGTTTGAGCCCAGGTATTTCTTGTGGCATGTCCTATAACTGTGGCATAAGTTCGAATGAGTTGGCTGACATTCAATCAACTTTAGTATCCGCCTGATTCCTGTGATACAATTCTCTCGTGATCGCAATTATCGCAGCAGCAATAGCCTTTCAGCCCGACAATGTTTTGACTCCAAAAGAAGCCAAAGCTGGCTTTAAGCTCCTATTTGACGGAAAAACAACCAATGGTTGGCATAACTTCAAGGCCAAGGGAGTTAGATCCGGTTGGACCATTACCGACGGCGTTTTGGCGAGTACCGATCCGGCCAATGCCGGCGATATCGTGTCCGAAGAAAAGTTCGATTGGTTCGAATTGTACGTTGACTATAACGTTTCCAAAGGTGGAAACAGTGGAATCATGTTCAGAGTTGCTGACGACGGTGATGCAACATGGCACAGTGGTCCAGAGATCCAGATTATGGACCGAGATGTCGATCCGAAAGGACAGCTAGCGGGTTACCTCTATCAGATTTATCCTTCTCATGATGAAGCCGTAAAGCCACCTGATGCGACTAAGCCTCCAGGAGAATGGAATCGGCTCCATATCATTGTGAGTCCGAAGAAGTGCGAGACGTTCATGAATGGAGTTAAGTATTACGAGTATGTATACGGAAGTGCGGACTTCTGGGATCGAGTCAAGAAAAGTAAATTCTCAGAATTTCCTGGCTTCGGAAAACTCGACAAAGGATCAATAGCCATTCAGGGTGATCACGGCCTAGTATCATTCAAGAATATTAAGATTCGTCCGATTAAAGCCACACGCCGATAGGCTTTAGTTACTCGGCGGATGGATCAGATAGCTTCGAGAAATCTGTTCAATTGCCCCAGTTTTGTCATCTGGGGCAAGTTGCCCGTCAAGAACTAGCTCGTCAAGGAATCGCTTTAAGTCGCCAACCTTTTTCCCAGGCGGAAGCCCTGTGAGTTTCATGATTTCTTCGCCCGTCAGTGGACTGGCAAGCTTTTCCATTGGGGTTGCGAGTTGAACCCGGTTAATGGTTTCCCTTATTTCGGCGATATCAAACACTCGAACTCCTACTTTTAGGGCATTAGCATCGGCATCTACAAGAGTGAGAAGACCTTCCAAGTCGGTCCCAAGATCCTTGATCAGTCGTCTTGCCGCCGAATCAGAAAATACCGGTGCGCTTCCAAGACGCATGTGATTCTTAACCAAAGTGCAAACTCGGTTAGTATCGTCGGCCGAAACCTTCCAGCGATGAAGAATTTGACGAGTCATGTCGGCACCGAGCGCTTCATGACCAAAGAACCGTGTGTTTCCAGCATCGTCGATAGTCCTGGTTGTTGGCTTTCCAATATCGTGAAAGAGACCACTTAAAACGAGGGGCAAGTCGTTCGTACCTCCGTTCACCAGGTTCTTGACAACTAGGCGTGTGTGATCCCAGACGTCGAGATGGTGATACTTTCCTTGCTCGCATTTGACCATCGATTTGAATTCGGGGGCAATGATGTCAAATAGTCCGAGCTTCATAAGGTCATCGAGTGCTTCTGATGCCGTGGGATGAAGGAGCATTTTGGATAGCTCGTCCCGTATCCGCTCAAAGCTGATGATTTTGAGGCGACTTCGTCGCATGTAAATGGCGTCAAATAAACCTTTCGCTGGTTCTAACCCAAACTTCCATCGAAATCTTACTGCTCGGAGCATCCGCAGTGGATCATCTTCAAATGTCTTGACCGGTTCAAGAGGCGTTCGAAGGACATTGTTTTCTAGGTCTGAAACTCCCGTTTCGAGCGGATCAATCAAGCTCCAATCTGACAACGAACGCATAAGGGAATTCACAGTGAAATCACGGCGCAAGGCATCGTCTTTGTAAGTGCCAGCCTGTACAACTGGTTTTCGAGAATTTTTTGCGTATGATTCCTTTCTTGCCGTGACAAGTTCAATCTTTATTCCATCCACTTCAACCATTGCGGTTCCGAAACGCTCGAAGATGACCGGGTAAATGGATGAAACTTCTTTTTCAAAGAGGAATTTGGCAAGATCAGGGGCTGATTGTCGAGTAACCAGATCAAAGTCATTGGAACCAGCAAGTCCGAGCAAGTCATCACGAACGGCGCCTCCGACAAGAAACACATCACCATCGAAGGAAGTGCCTTCAATGGCCCGTTGGATTCTCGTCAGAACTGGGTGCATGGTTTAGATGTTTACCGGATTGTTTTCACGAACGTCCGGGTGGTCCCAGTTGATAACAATTACCGAGTAGTCGTGGGGGTCTCCGCGACGCTTTTCAACCTTGATAATGCCCGTCATTTCGAGCGTCGTAACGATTGCTTTTCGCTCGTACTCCGCCAGGTGCTGCAAGGCATTTCTCAGCTTGTTCATGAAAGGCGTAAACCAGACTTCGGGCTTGTCTCCGAAGTTATGAAGCATGACCTCAAGAGCGACGAGGTTGTCTTTCCCTTCAAGTCGTTGCGACCTTGCGAATGCAGTTTGGGCGATCTTTCCATTTGCTTTGGCTTCAGCAATTTGGTTCGCTTGATCATTTGACGCCTCAGCGCGTTGCTCAAAATATTGAGATAGTCGCTCTTGCCCAACCTCAAGCTCACTTTGAGAAATCTTGCTTAAGCAAGTAACCGCATCGATGTAACCATCGCCAACGAGAGTAAGAAGGTCTCCAGAAATGTTCTCTTTGAACGCAACGACTTGGACTGACTTAGCATGCTTTCGCAGGTGTTGAAGCACAGGAATATAGTCTCGGTCACCGGCCATGAGAACGAATGTTCCGATTTCCTCTCTGGTGTACATTGTTTCCATCACGTCGATGCACAGCCTCATGTCAGCCGCATTTTTGTGCTCCGTTCCAACAACGTTTCGGGTTTCTACTCCAAGCAAAAAGAGTTGTCCTTGGGCATTTCCTTCGATTTGTTCAAAGTCGGCATAGGCATACTGAACAATGCAACTTTGGGCAAATTCGTTGCTTAACTTCTTGCGAACTTCTTGAATCAGTTCAAGAACTATGTCATGGGCACGGTCTGAATCAATGGTGCGCTTTCTGATGTAGTGAAATATATTTTCGAAGTCGACAAAGAGGGCAGCATAGTCTTTATGTATTTTCATTAATCTTTAATGATGGAAGATTAAGGCTCCGCGTTGCCGATTCGCGGAGCCTTTTCGCAACATTGCCAGCAATAGTTACCGCATAGGGATGCGAAAGATCGAAAGCGAGTATGGTTTGGCCGTAAATGCCAGTGATCCTTTATCAATTTTAGCTTTGATCTTAGTTGGTGAAACCTTGAGAGGATTTTCCAGCGAATTTTCGGTTTGGGTATCTGGATTACTCAATTCCGTTCCATATGCGATCGATCCGGTTTGGATCCCAGCGATATTGATGACGACATTTTGTGCTGTACCAAGTCCCTGCACAACTTTAACGACAAGCTCGCTTTTCGCTTTGTAGATGCCAGATGTATAGAAGAATCGGGGGGTGGAAACGGGCTTTTCATCAAAAAGGACTTTTCCGTCTAGCCTGCAAACAACCCGATTGGGGGAGTAGTCGATTTCGATGTCGTACCAACGACCCATCTCAATTTTTCCACTTAGGCGCTTTCCAACCTCACTCTTTCCACCGGAAACTGCATATTCGAGACCGTGCAGGCTGTTTTGCCAACCTCCGAGATTGAGCCAAAGGTAATTTTGGCTATCTCGATAACCAACGGTTACAAGAAATCCTTCGTCGCCACTGTTCTTTTTCGCTTTGAGTTTGAGTGTGTAAGTCTTTGAAGTTGGGCTTGGTAGGACGCAGCGGGTCCCGGTCTCCATTGAGGTTTGCTTAAGCAAATTTCCATCAAATTCCCAGGTGCCGGCTTCTTGCTTCATTTCAGATTTAGGATTGCTGACTGATTTTGTACGACCATTTTCGGTAATCGAAATATCCTTGTACTCTGACTTGGTGGCCCAAGTTCCAACCCCAATTCCGCCTGCGGGAAACGGAGTTACGGTTTCGGGCATCGATGACATCGAGCTTTTGACAATGTCAGTTGCTCGGTTCTGAGCAAACAGCTTCTGAACGTAATAACTTGGAGTCCCATAGACCTTATTGGAGTCAAAGTAAATAAGATCTGGGTTCCAAGCCTTTGCGTTTACATTTGCAAACAGTGGGGCGTAGCTCGCCATGATGACGTGATCGGAGTTTCGCTCCATACCAGTCATGAATGCAGCTTCGGCAATTGCAGCAATGTGGTTGCCGCTTCCCGAACCTTGGGTTACAGCATATTCCCCGACATAAACTTTCGGACCTTTGCGGTCATAGCTGTCATATCGATTTGCATTGCGAAAGAAGAACCCTGGATCAGAGTAATAATGCTCATCAATTGCTTCGATCGGAGCGCTTTTTGGAGTACCACCCCAAACATCGGCAATGGTCATTATTTCCGGATTGTTCTTTTTGATGGCATCAAAAATGAGCTTGTACCGTTCGTCATAGGCCGTCCCTCCATTTTCATTTCCAATTTCGACGTATTTCAAATTGAATGGTTTCGGATGTCCATTGGCAGCTCGAAGCCCACCCCACTTCGTATTTATCGCTCCATTCGCATATTCGATTGCATCGAGCGCATCTTGTACGTATTCGTCCATCTTGTCCATTGGAATCACTTCTCGGTGAGACATTCCGCAGTTCACGACGAACAAAGGAACTGCACTGAGG
>JBAXBU010000028.1:0-33823 GCA_037141835.1 Armatimonadota bacterium
AATACGAAAGTTCGAAGGTAACCGGTCGCCCCTTGATGTCGACGTTCCCTCCTAGAGCCTGAAACAACTGGCGCTCATTGACGTACCGAGGGAACGCATCACCAAACTTGATTGGCAAATTGATGTGACCAGGTAGCCCATTCACTGAGTACCGATTGAAGTTGGGCTTGAGTGGATCATCCGTCAACATGTTGACCGTCAATTGTGAAGCGATCGCCGACCCGAGTCTTGACTCAGGACTTCTCATCCGAAGAGCCATCCGAGCGGCCGATGTCATAACACCCTCTCCCGTTCTCTTTTTGGACGCTTGCAAGTCCATCCAATATTTGTTTGCTTCCTTTGTGGTCCATTCGCTCTTTGGTGCCACTAGCTTTGCATTTGAAGAACCGTGTTCCGGGTTTCCCACATCCACTTCTCTTCTTCCTTCTTCTGATCCGAACTCTGAATCAGCCACCAACCGTCTTCTTTCTGCTCCCAAGTCCCATGAATCACCCGAGCCAATTGAGATTTGAGAATGTCAATCGATTGGTCTTTGAACGATGCGGCCAAAACCTCGTTGTTCAGATAAGTAGGGCAATGAAAGCCAACCCCTGTCTGCTTCGACATCTCCTTAAGAAACGGCTCAAGCCGAATCCCAGGATTCTCGAACGTGATCGTCCCAAGCGACAATGCAAGGAACGAGACAACCATGGCTGCATTTTACGCCGAATCTGCGAATAGGTTCAGATTCCTAACTAACTTCTTATAAGAATAAGCCGCCGTCAACCGTCAAACACTGTCCGGTCATATAGGCCGCATCTGATGAAGCCAAAAAGAGGACCGCAGGAGAAATATCTTCGGGAGTTCCAAGTCGTCCAGCCGGAGCCTGCTTGATCACGTGATCCTTAAATTCTTGGGGTAACGCCTCAGTCATGTCGCTGTCAATAAACCCGGGCGCAACCGCATTGCAAGTGATTCCCCGTGAACCAAGTTCCTTGGCTACCGACATCGTAATACCGAGCAATCCTGCCTTCGAAGCGGAATAGTTGACTTGTCCCGCGGCTCCATGCAGCCCCACAACGCTCGTGATGTTCACGATCCGACCGTATCGAGCTTTCATCATTGGTCGAGCAACGGCTCGTATGCAATTAAAGGCTCCCTTCAGGTTGATGTCAATAACTCTGTCCCAATCTTCGTCCTTCATTCGAAGCATGAGCGTATCTCTCGTGATTCCGGCGTTGTTAATCAAAACACTTGGAGTTCCCATATCTGCAATCACTGATTCAAAGAACGCGTCAACCGATGTCGATGAGCTGACATCACACGCATAGCCTTTTGCCCCGCCTCCAAGTTCCTTTGCTGTAGCGCTTGCTCCAGCCTCGGTGGTTGCAACGCAGGCAACTCGTGCTCCTTCTGCCGCAAACGCCGCCGCAAGAGCTTTACCAATTCCTCGGCTTGCACCGGTAACAACTACGACTTGATCTTGAAAACGCATTGATGAAATGTTACCGCTTTACTGCATTCATCTCGGCGATCACTGCTTCGGCATAACGACGGCTGGCGCCAACGTTATCTGCAATAAGTTTTTTGGCTGCATCTGCCATGACCTTTCTCCTCTCATCATCGTTCAAAAGAGATTGGATTTGAGTCGCAACTTCGTTAGAACTTTCGCATATAATTGAGCATCCAGCCCGAACTGATGAAGCTGCCACGTCTCGAAAATTGAACATATTCGGACCATGAATGACAGGCTTGCTCAACGCCAACGGCTGGATCAAGTTTTGACCGCCAAGTTTGTCAAAACCACCGCCAATCACTACGACATCGGCGATTGAATAAACCGATCCAAGTTCGCCAAAGGTATCCAATACAACATAGTCACCTGACTCGCCCAATGACCGTCGACCGATCGACTTGCCTGAGGAGCCAACCTGTTTTTGGAACACTTCAATGATCCGCCCAGCTGACTCAATATGTCGAGGGGCATGGACAAATACGACATCCTTCAACTGGAAGAAAGCATCAACAACAAGTTGTTCTTCCAGCTCTGATCTTGTCGATCCGACTACGATTACCCGCTTACTCGTCGGTATTCCTAACTTCTCTCGCCACTCATTCGCATCAACCGATACAACCGAACTAGCCTCGTCAAACTTTGTGTTACCAAACACCTCAACGCCTTTGGCTCCCAACGATTCAAATCGGTCTTTGTCGGTCTCCGTTTGAACCAAACACCGATTCATCAGCTTAAAAAGGGACCGAAAGAAAAAGCCAACCTTCAAATCGGTCTTGTATGCTTTGTCGCTGATTCGACCGTTCACAATCATCGTTCGGACATCAAAGACATCGGCAGCCCACAAAAAGTTGTACCAAAGCTCAGTCTCCATGATGACCATCACATCGGGTCGAACCCACTGCATCGCCCGCAAAGTGAACTTAGGAACGTCAATCGGAAAATACACCAGCGAGTCAAACAGAGGCATTTCCATCTCCCGAGCCGTCTGATGACCACTGCTAGTGGTCACACTCAGTACAATCTCGCATTCCGGTGCCAGCTGGCGCAACTGGCTTAAAAATGGTTTTGCGGCGATGACTTCTCCAACCGAAACCGCGTGAACCCACACTCGGTTCTTCTTCTTATCTCGGACATTAACGACGCCATCGTAGTTTCCGCTTCGTTCTTTCCAATTCGGAGCCTCCTGGCGCTTCCGAGTACGCCAGATCATCCAAGGCACCCAAATGGGGCTAAGTAACGTTAAGGCAAGGTTGTAAAGAATGAACATCAGTCGAGGTCAGGAGATTTGCCGACGATTTTTTCGAACGCTTCGACATATTTTTCACGAGTTTTGACGACGACATCGTGCGGAAGCTTCGGCCCAGGCGGGTTCTTATCCCAACCTGAAGTCTCAAGATAGTCACGAACAAACTGCTTGTCAAAACTTGCCTGGCTCTTGCCGGGCGAATACTGAGCGGCATCCCAATATCGAGAACTATCTGGAGTCAAAATTTCATCGATCAGGATAATCCCTTCGTCCGACTCGCCAAATTCGAACTTGGTATCGGCAAGAATAATTCCTTTGGACGCCGCATGAACTGCCGCCTCACTATAGAGCTGCATTGTCCAATCTCGAAGCAAATTAGCAACTTCTGAGCCTAATCGATTCACCATTTCGGTAAAGCTGATGTTCTCATCATGTCCTTCGTCGGCCTTAGTTGCGGGAGAAAATATTGGCTCAGGTAACCGAGAGGAATCCAGCATTCCGTCTTGAATCTCAAAGCCATGTACGGTTCCTCCTTGAGCTTTGTATTCCTTAAAAAGAGACCCGGCGAGATAACCTCGGGCGACGCATTCAACGGGAATCGTTCGAGCCTTCTTCGCCAGCATTGATCGTCCGTTTAGGGCATAAGTTGGGTTCGGCAACCGGCTCTGTATATCGTGCGAAGAAATTGATACCATATGGTTTGGGCAGACGTGAGCGAGATGCTGAAACCAAAAAGCACTCATCTGATTGAGAATGCATCCCTTTTCGGGAATACCATTTTCCATGACCGCGTCAAAAGCAGAAATCCTGTCCGTCGCCACAATCAAAACTTCCGTTCCGAGATCATAAACATCTCGAACCTTCCCTGTCCGAGGAGGGGCTAGTCCAGGTATGTGAGAATGGAGGAGTTCGCTCAATCTTTACTCCTTAAGACGGCACGAGCCAAAACGGGTCGAACCGCCTCGGGTACCAAGTCGGTTACGTCGCCACCAAGCTTTGCGACCTCTCGAACCACCGATGAACTCAAATAACTGTATTCCCATCGAGTCATCAGGAAGACAGAATCCACGTCCGGGTTAAGCTTTCGATTGACCATCGCAATCTGAAACTCATAGTCAAAATCCGCCACTGCCCGAAGACCCCTAACGACTGACTTTGCTCCTTTTTCCCTCGCATAATCCATCAGCAAGCCATCAAAGGACTCGACCGTAACATTGCTATATGGCTCCGATATCGCCGTAAGAACTTCAATTCGTTCATCAACGGTAAGCAACGGAGCCTTTGATGAGTTAGTGCCTACGGCAACAATGACGTGGTCAAAGAGGTCCCGTGCTCGTTCGATCAAGTCAGCGTGACCGAAAGTCGGCGGGTCAAAGGTGCCGGGATAGATGGCAAGTAGCTTCATTTTATCGCGACCTTATTATGAGGCAAAGAACCGATCAAGCTATATCGAATTCCAGAAACCCGAGGATTGACCAAGACCCCATCCACTCCATGATACAAAGGAACCCGAGGAACTTCTTGAAGCATCAAGCTTTCGGCTTGAAGGTACATGGTTTCTCGCTTCGCAGGGTCTTTTTCAAGGTCGGCGGCTGCACAAATTTTGTCAAACTCAGGATTGCTCCATTTGTCGTAGTTTGCGGGTGCTCCAGTTGTCAACAACATGCTCAGAAAGTTCTGGGCGTCAATGTAGTCTCCGTACCAAGAGAGAAAGACGCAGCCCAACTCACCTTGATTACGGGCCTTCAGCATGGCTGCCATTTCTAGCATTCTTGGCTTGACTGTCATTCCCAAATTATTCTTGAGGTCAACCGTAACCTGCTCGGCAATGAACTTGGCATCAGTGTTATCGGCCCTAATCGTGAGCTCAAGTTCGGGAAGACCCGCTCCATTCTTGTAGGGCGACAACGCAAGCTCCTTCTTTGCCTCCTCGACATTAAAATCTAACACGCCAGTAGCGGGTTTGCCCGCAATGATTCCATCCGGGAGCCACCGATTGGCGATGGGAACACCCTTCAGGATTTCTGTAGCTATTCTCTGTCGATTAATCGCCATCATGACAGCGCGCCGAACGTGTCGATCTTTAAACGGGGCATATGCTTTTCCTCCCAACAAGAGGTAGAAAACTGCGGGGCGAGGAATGATTTTTAGTTGAGGTTTGAACTTAGGATCATCATTAATCGCCTTCCAATCTTGCTTTTCAATCGTGCACAGATCGGTCTCGCCGTTTCGAAACATCGTCAGTCGAGTTGAGGGATCCTTGACAATCTTTCTTTGAATGCCTTCAATGAGGGCCTTTTCACCATGATATTCATCGAATCGCTTTAGATTGACAACCTGCTCTGGTTTGATATCTCCAATTGAAAATGGTCCTGTGCCGATGGCGTCGGTGACCGAAGCAATTTCTTTCATTCCCAATTTAGCCGGAACAATGTCACAGCAAGGATAAGTGAGCTTGCCAAGGAAATAGGGGATTGGCGTTTCAATGGTTACTTCCACAGTGGAATCATCAATGACCTTAACCCCAGTCAGCTCTTTACCAACCCCCTTAACCAAATCCTTAGCCCCAACAATATCGCCCAGGTAAGTGTCGGCGATTGGAGAACTGACGACTTTGTTGAGAGCCCTTTCCCAAGAAGATTTAACGTCGCTGGCAGTGACCGGTGAACCATCATGGAATTTGGCTGGCTTCAATTTGAACGTATAGACCGTTCCGCTAGGCGAAACTTTCCATTCTGCGGCAAGTACGCCTACAATCTTATTTTGCTCATCATAGCTAACTAATGGCTCATAGACATTGTTGATGATGTCCATTGTGTCAACGTCTTGAACTTTGGCTGGGTCCAATGTGGATGGGTTAGCGCCAATGCAATATCTGAGAATGTTGCTGGAGCCCGTACCTTTTCTTCCGGAAAAGCCACCGCTATTTGAATTACTTCCGCAGCCAACCAATACTGCGGCAAAAATGACTAAGAACCAGCGATTCACACTTCTCATTTTGACGAATCCGACCATAATAGTATTGAATCGTGCGCATACTCGCAAATTTACTTGCTTTCGCAATCGCTGGAATTGCCTCCGCTGACCTTGTCGGTCAGTGGCAAGGAGTCGCCACGCTTGGACCAAGTAACGTAGCCCAAGGGATGGACGGAGATAGCCTTCTTAAGCTACAAATTAGCAAAGCCTTCCTCAAAACCCTTAACTACAGCTTTGACTTCAAAGTCGACAAGTCTTTTGAGAGCGTAGTTGTTGGGGAAGACATCAAGCGCCGAACTGGAAAGGGCTTCTGGACCAATACTGGCAACCAAGTGACTATTACTTTTTCGGAAGAGAACGGAACCAAGCGATCCCAAACCCTAAGCGGCACTCTCAGCCCTGACGGAAAAAAACTACTGATTACTATCAATAGCAAGCCTGGACTTCCGCCCGCAAAATTGGTTTTCAAGAAGATCGAGCCGCTCGCTCCTAAGAAACCGGCTCCGGCGAAAAGCACTGGACATTAAGCGTTTTTGCCATTAAAACTTCGGAAAATTCTAAGGCTCCGAATTGCCCTTCTAACCCGCCGATTTGAAGGTGATTTGATTTTGCAGGGGCGATCTCATATGGCTCATGAAAAACTCTCGCCGTTAATAATCGATCTTCCGAGCCTTTCGAATAGAGCCGATATCGTTCAACTAGCCAGTATTCAAATGTGTCCGGTTCTGCCGAATGCCAATCGCCTTCTCTTTGAACAGTTACAGAGTATTGACTCAGGTCAGCGAACTTACAGTCAACCTTTGGCATAAATTGCTTCGAATTTCTGAGTCCCTCGTAATGCCAAGTTCCCTCATCGATTTTGCTTCTTAATTCCGCATGAAAATAGGGGAGTTTGAAAAATTGTCGAGCGTACCAACAAGCTAAGAACCTTGCCGCATCAAGGGAGAAGAACCAAACCCCCGGTCCAAATTTCGGGTGATTCACATAAGTTCTAATGTTTGTTTCGTGAAACGAGCCTAGCCAAGGAAGAACTGGGAATCCGGGCCTTGTAATATTGGACATTCGAAAAGGAACAAACCCGAGCCATCCAGTATTGTTAAACTCTTCGACCGTTAATTCTTTGGGAACAAGCGTCTGGAGGATTTCAATCGGAACCTTGGCATGAAGAAAAATCAGATCATGCCAAGTCTGGTACAAAACGGGCTTTCCCGACGGCATGAGGCGGTTTTTAGCAATTCCTTCCCAATCTGGTCCGCTAGCTTGAATCATTCTTCGGATATCCTAGTCCTTACTACGAGTATCACATGAAAGGAATCATTTACAAACCGTTTTGGCTAGGGTTGACCATCGTAATTTCAGCCCAGTGCCTTTCGGCCGATTTAGTGGGAAAGTGGTCGGGAAAAATGACCCTTGATGGCTCGGCGATCAAGAAGCAACTCCAACAGCAAAGCATCAAATTGACTGGCGAAAAAAAGCGGGTGGTGGATAGTCGCCTGAAGTTGATCGATCAGAGCATTCAAATCGTTGATAAGACAAAAATCAGATTAGATGTCAAAAAAGGGGGAGTCGCATTCATTGAATTCGTTCGCAATGGAAAAGCCGAACCTGAATGGTGCAAATGGAAAGTTAAAGGCAAGAGTTTGGAATTGTCGGGATTTTCGGGCGGAGGAGACGCAACGATGAATTTAGTAGGCTCGATCGCCGATTCAGGAAAAACATTGATTTTCGACATGAGTTTTGTCATTCAGCAGCAGATGAACCTGCAGGGACTAAAGTCCAGTAGTAAGCCCAAAATGACGTTAACCTTTAAGAAATCCTAGCTGATTCCCCATTTTTGCAACTTTTCATTTGCAGAATCCGTTATCCTATTTCGTATCCAAAAACGGGTCAAAAATTTGATTATGAAAAAAATTATTTTCGCTTCATTGATTGCTGGTCTCACGGTTTCTGCATTTGCCGCCGACGCAACCGGTAAGTACAACGGAAAGGTTTCGATGGATCTTTCTAGCGTAAAAGACATGGTCCGAAAGGAAGCTGCGAAGCTATCTGGAGACAAGAGAAAGCAAGTCGAAAGCCAAATTGCTATGATTGAGTCGCAAGAGAAGGGCTTCGCTAAAGCAACTATTAGCTTGGAATTGAAAAAAGATCACTCACTTTCAATTTCACAATCGATGAGTGGCAAAAGTAAATCGGAAGCTGGCAAGTGGTCACAGGCTGGAAACAAAGTGAAAATGTTTGGATTCTCCGGCAAGGACGGCGGACCCAAAGAAATGAGCGGTGTTATGAGTGCAGACGGCAAGACAATCGTTTTTGATCTAAGCGACGAAATGAAGAAGCAAGCAGCCAAAAATGGCGCACCAGCGGGCTTTGCTGGCAAAATGGTAATTAGCTTCAAACGAGCATAAGAAATTTCAAAAAAGCGGGAGCTAGAAACATCGTTTCTAGCTCCCGTTTCTATTTTTGGGACTTCAGTTAGGCGTTAGACATGTTGTCGAGTGGAGCACGAGTTTTCCATTCTCCTCGAGTGAAGTCTGGGAAGTCCATGCTTCGACCACGATTCGCAACTGAGGCTTCGCTCAATGGTCCAACTACCGACCAAGCGGCTCCATCATAAACGTCTTGATCCAGCGGCAAGCCATTTCGAAGGCAGTAAATGATCCTCCAGAGCATCAAGAAATCCATGCCTCCGTGCCCGCCATTCTTCTTTGACTCTTCGCCCATTCGCTTGAACAATGGGTGCTCATATTTGTCATAGAACTGCTTGAGGTTGTCGCCTTCTTGCCATCCATCTGCCGACATCCCAGCTGCCTCCAGCGCCATTCGATCGGGGAACCCGGCCCAACATCCTTTGGTTCCAGAGATCAAATTGTGTCGAGTGTAAGGTCGAGGCATTTGCTCATCCCACTGAACCATAATCGTTCGACCCTTTTTGGTCTTAATGATGCTTGTGTTGATATCGGCAGCAACAAACTTGATGGATCGTCTTTCGTGTCCCTCGGGAAAATGAGATTTGGCGTACAACTCTCTCGATAAGCAAGGTGAACCAACTGAAACCATATAGTCAAAAGCATCACCGCGGTTGATGTCCATGTAATGAGCCACAGGGCCGAGTCCATGAGTCGGATACAAATTTCCGTTTCGTTTGGCATAGTGATAAGTTCGCCAAGAACCAGTTCCATGCTCAATTTCATTCATCTGTCCGCGCAGGTCATGGATGTAAGCAGCCTCACCATGGATAAGATCGCCAAAAACCCCCATGCGGACCATGTTGAGAACGAGAAGCTCTTCTCGACCGTAGTTAACGTTCTCCATCATCATGCAGTTCTTTTGATTTTTTTCCGCGGTGTCTACAAGCTTCCAGCAGTCTTCAACGGTGTAGGCCGCCGGAACTTCAGTAAATGCGTGCTTCCCAGAGTTCATGACATCAACGCACATCCGAACGTGCTCTTCCCAAGGTGTAACCACAAAAACACAGTCAATGTCAGTTCGCTCAAGCATCCGCTTGTAGTCGTCTTTGCCCTTGCCATATGCTGTGGGCGCTTGCCGTTTGTGATTTTTGACAACGTTATTGATTGCACGCTCAAGGCTAGGAAGGTGATTGTCGCAAATAGCAACCATCTCGACGCCCTCAATTTGGCAAAGCTGGCTAACGTGACCTGATCCTCTGGCGCCAACTCCGATCACCGCAACGCGTACCGTGTTCATGGGTGGCACAACCAAACCGGCAACCGACTTGTTGCCCTTTGGTCTTGATTTTTGAACTCCCGATCCCACACCGAGAACATTGCCTGCAGCTAGGGTTGCACCAGCAACTCCCGCACCAATTAGAAAATCACGTCGCTTCATCCGTTCATTGTAACCGCATAGGCTTAGTTAGAATCTATATGGGCTAGGTAAGATTGCAGGCTACTGGAAAAATTGAATTGCGAAAATTAGACATTCAGCCACTGGTTCGAGTCGAAAAACTAAATGTCGTTTTAGGTGGCAATTCCATTCTCAAGGATATTGACTTCGCGCTCTGTCCTGGTCAAATCCATGCCATAACTGGCGAGAACGGTGCCGGCAAATCCACTCTGGCAAAGGTACTCGCCGGAATCTATCAGCCTTATTCTGGAGAAATTTTCCTCGATGAAAAATCGGTGGTCATTCGATCACCGGGTGAGGCCATTCGCCATGGGATTGCCCTAATTCACCAGGAACCACTTATTTTCCCCGACCTCAATGTTGCCGAAAATGTCTTTGTCGGGAGAATGCCCAAGAAGGCAAATATGGTGGACCACCGAGAAGCAATCCGCCGTACAACGGAGATTCTTCAACGGCTAGGAGTCGGAATTGAGGCCGAATCGGAAGTCGGAAACCTTTCGATTGCTCAACAACAAATGGTTGAGCTCGCTACCGCAATGTCTGAAGATGCAAAAGTCTGGATTTTCGATGAAACCACGGCATCTTTAACTTCAAAAGAGGTCGGGGAGCTCTTCACGATCATCAGAGCATTGCGGGACCAAGGGTGCGCGGTCGCCATGGTTACTCATCACCTCAATGAGGTCTTTGAAATTGCGGATACCGTGACAGTTTTGAGAGACGGAACCAAAGTCGCCGAAAGGAAAATTGTTGACCTTGATCATGATCAGTTGGTCAACCTGATGGTTGGCCGAGATATTTCTCAAGACCATCTCTCACGATCAGGTCTTGACAAAGTTGAAGGATTTCTTGAAGTCAAAAATCTGACTGGTCCAGGATTTCATAACGTTTCGTTCAGCGTTGGTAAGACCGAAATTGTCGGAATCGCCGGTCTGGTCGGTGCGGGGCGAACCGAAGTTGCGAGAGCATTGTTTGGGATCACGCAACCAACAAGCGGGTCAATAAAAGCGCGCGGAGAACCACTGCAAATTCGGTCTCCAAAACAGGCGCAGCGCGCAGGATTTGCACTTGTTCCAGAAGACAGGCAAAAGCATGGACTTTTTCCAAGCCTAAACATCGGCTTTAATACTTCGGCAAACATTTTGGAGGAATCCAGTAAGGCAAGTTGGATAAGCGAAAGGCGGCTGGACTCTCGGTCCACCGAAATCTTGGATTCTTTCAAAACTGTCTTTTCCGGTCTGAAGCAGCAAGTTCGGTATCTGTCGGGTGGCAACCAACAAAAAACCATCATTGCCCGCTGGCTACTGGGTAATCCTGACTTTTTGATACTCGATGAACCCACAAGGGGAGTAGATGTTGGCGCCAGGCGTGAGGTCCACCAGGCTCTTCGTGCTCAAGCCGAGGCAGGAAAGGCTCTCATGGTGATATCAAGCGACCTTTCCGAACTATTGACTCTCACGGATCGAATCTATGTGATGAAGGGTGGCACGATTGTTGGGGAGATGAAGTCCAAGGACGCCACAGAAGAGAGCGTAATGGCATTAGCCTTTGGCGGTGGCAGCGAATGAAAGGTAAACGAGAAATTGGACTTCTGGTTGTCCTTGTCGTACTTATTGCCGCGTGCTCCTTTGCAAAGCCAATTTTTCTAGATCCCCGAAATATCAATAGCATCCTCTTGTGGATGCCCTTGCTACTAGTTGCCGCCGTCGGTCAATTCCCGGTTATCGTTGCCAGAGGAATTGATATTTCAACTGGTTCAATTGTTGGTCTATCGGCGATTTCCGTCGGGCTCTTGGTCAAAGCAAGCCCAACCATACCCGTGCCGATGCTGTTCATTGCCGGCGGCATGGTCGGCCTAATTCTTGGTTGCCTCAATGGTTTGATCATTGCTTTCGGAAAAGTCCCGGCCGTAGTTGCTACGATCGGCACTCTCACCGCTTTTAGGGGCCTTACTTTCGTTGTTAGCAAAGGTGATCAAATTGACTCAACCGCCATTCCTCAATCTCTAACCAGTTTGGCAAATCAAGGGATCAATATTGGGAATGTCACTATTTCTTGGCTACTCTTCATCGGATTTGTTCTTGCCATCTTGGCATTTTTCGCTTCTAACCGTCTCCAATTCTATCGAAACATATTTGCCTTTGGTAGCAATCCTGATGCGGCATTCCTTCGCGGAATTTCACCCAAGACCGTCGAATTGATCTGTTACTGCGCTTCAGGAAGCCTAGCTGGAGTTGCCGGAACCATGTATCTTGCTCGGTTTGGCTTTGCAAACCCCGGAAGCGCTGGACAAGGATTCGAACTAATCGTGATCGCTGCTGTTGCCATCGGTGGAGTAAAGATAACCGGAGGATCCGGATCAATCGTCGGAGTATTCCTAGGGTGTGCTCTTCTTAGTTGCATTAACGTCGCCCTAACTGTCCTTGGCATCGACGCCGACTGGCAACTTCTTGTTTATGGCGCTACGATCCTCATTGCGCTTATCATCGACTCTGTATCCCAAAGGAGGAAGGCAACCGCATGAAGCGCCCGGAACTTATCCCAGCTATTTTAACTATTTTGGTGGTCGCTTTCTTCTGGAAGATTTCCCCCGACTTTCGGGACGTCAACTACCTTTTAGCGAACACCACAATCTTTGCCGAGACCGGGCTACTGGCGATCGGTCTAACCTTGATCATCATCAGTGGGAACATTGACCTGTCGGTTGGTTCATCTCTAGTTCTGACAAGCTGCTTGGTTGCGAAGTTCACCAACGATGGAACGCCGATTTTTGTGTCGGTCCTGATGGCGCTGATAATTGGAACCCTACTTGGCACTATCAACGGCCTACTCATAACCGTTGGAAAGCTACCTTCATTTTTGGTCACCTTGGCCACTATGGCACTCTATCGAGGGGCTGCCCAAGCAATGATGGGTCCGGCAAGTGCTAAGGTGCCTCAACCACTCAAAGGGATCGATCGGTCCGACTTTCACGGTTTGCCGTACCCTTTCATCATCTTTGTCATTTGCGCATTGATTGTTGGTTTGATTCTCCATCGAATGATCTTGGGTCGTTGGCTGTTCGGAATCGGTACCAACAAGGAAGCTGCTCACTACACGGGGTTTCCCGTCAATCGGGCCACAATCTCGGCATTTGCGATTACTGGATTTCTTATTGGCATCAGCGCCCTACTAATGGATTCAAGGCTCGGCGTTGCCAGGCATGATTTGGCCAAAGGCATCGAGCTTGACGCGATTACCATCGTAGTCGCTGGCGGTACCGCGATTGCCGGCGGAAAAGGAACGATGATCGGCACAGTACTATCTTGGCTATTGATCTATTTCGTCAAGACGGGCATGGGAGTAAACAACCTAAAAGCTGAATATCAACTGACCATCATCGGCATCATTCTTGTTCTTTCTGTTTTTTCCCAACAAATTGCTGACCGATTTTCAACCAACAGGCAACGGAAAACAACTAAAATTGAAGCAAGGTAATCACCTATGATCCGAATATCTTCTATTCTCGCCCTGGGAGCCCTTTTGCTGGTTGGATGTAACTCCGGCGCAAGCAATGAAACCTCCACATCCACAACGCCATCAAGTACCGAAAGTGGTGCAAAACTGAAGGTCGTCTTCATACCAAAAAATACGGGTAATCCATATTTCAAACCACTAGGTGCAGGGATTGAAGAGGCAAGCAAAGAACTTGGTTTCGATTACCAAGAGCAAGGTCCAGCAACCGGAGATGCCACATCTCAGCTACCGATCATCAAGGATCAAATTCAGCGAAAAGTAGATGTGATCATTCTTGCCGCAAACAGTCCTGACGCCCTCAATGAAGTCTTGGATGATGCCAAAGCAAAGGGAATCGTTGTGGTTACTGTGGACTCCGACCTCGAGAAAAATGAAAGCCACCGAGACGTAGGAGTAATGGCAACCGATACAAGCAAGATCGGCCCAGCCCAAATCGAACTTCTTGGGAGGGAAATGAACTACGAAGGCGAATTCGCGATCCTCAGTGCAACTACTGATTCACCCAACCAAAATGCGTGGATTGCCCATATGATGACAACGCTGAAGGATCCCAAATACAGCAAGATGAAGTTGGTCGAAACTGTCTACGGAAACGACGAGCCTCAAAAATCATCGACCGAGATGGAAGCCCTTATGACCAAGCACCCGAACCTCAAAGGCGTGCTTTCACCAACGTCCGTCGGGCTTGCCGCTGCTGCCCAAGTGCTAGAAAACTCAGGCATGTATCCTGGAGGCAAGAAGGCAGCCAATGGAGGAATTCATTTAACTGGTCTCAGCACTCCGAACCAACTCAAAAAGTTTGTTGCAAATGGCGTCATCACCGCTTTTCAACTTTGGTCACCAAAAGACATGGGAAGCCTTGCCGCCTATCTTGGTACTGCCGCCAAAAGCAAAAAAATTGAACTAAAATCTGGAACCGAAGTTGACGGACCAAAAGGGACAAAGGTCAAGCTCAACGACAAGGGAGTCGTGTTTGCCGGTGATCTTGTGACGTTCGACAAAGCCAACATAGATAAGTTCGATTTCTAATGCCCGAATCACCAAACATCGTCGAGAGCCGCTGGCAAACATCAGCGGCTCCATCGGATCCGCTTGACCTTCTCGTATACGCTTCAAATCTGTTGGGGAGTGATCCTCGTATCACCAATTTTGGTGGCGGAAACACTTCCACAAAGGTAACCCAAAAAGACCCACTAACTGGCGAAAATGTTGAAGTGCTTTTGGTCAAAGGATCCGGTGGAGACCTTGGGTCGGCAAAGCGCCAAAACTTTGCTTCACTCTATCAAGACAGAGTCATCGGACTCGAAAATCTGGGACTTCCGGAAGACGACATCGTCGCCCTCTATTCTCACTGTATCTTCAACCTCAATCCTTCGGCTCCGTCGATTGATACTCCTCTTCATGCATTTGTTCCCTGTGCCGCAGTCTCGCATATGCATTCTGATGCCGTCATTTCCATTGCCGCATCCGAGAAATGTGAAGAGTTAACCCAGAAAGTGTTCAAGGGTGAAATGGGACATCTCCCGTGGAAACGTCCAGGCTACGACTTAGGTCTTATGCTCCGCGATCTCATCGCCGCAAACCCAACCATCAAGGGAGCCATGATGCAAAGCCACGGATTCATTTGTTGGGCAGACACGTGGGAAGAATGCTACGAACTCACGCTCAAGTTCATCAATCAAGCGGTTGAGTACATCGAAGCAAACAAGACCAATGCAACACCATTTGGGTCTTCCACAGGAGCATCAACAACCATTTCCGCAAGCGACTTGCTTCCTATTCTCCGAGGAAAAGTCTCGTTTCAAGGTCAACGGCTCATCGCAACGCTTGATCAATCTCCCGAAGTGATGGCGTATCTCGATGGCTCGGAAATGCCTCGCTTGGCTCATCTCGGAACATCCTGCCCTGACCACTTTTTGCGAACCAAAATTCGACCGCTCGTACTCGAGGCAACTCTCGACGAAGCGGTGATTGATACCGCATTCGAAGATTTCCGCAAGGAATACGAAGCCTATTACAATCGATGCAAACGAGACACTTCACCCTCGATGCGAAACCCGAACCCGAGCGTTATTCTTGTCCCGGGAATGGGAATGTTCAGCTTTGCTAAGAACAAACAAGAGTCAATCGTTACCGGGCAATTCTACAAAAATGCGATCGCGGTCATGAGCGGCGCAGAAAAAGTTGACAAATATGTCGCCCTTCCCGAGCAAGAAGCATTCGATATTGAATACTGGCTGTTAGAGGAAGCTAAGCTCAAGCGCTTACCCCCACAAAAGGAACTGACTGGGCAAGTTGCCGTGGTCACTGGTGGAGCATCGGGTATCGGCAAGGCAACCGCCCGAAAGCTCATTTCTCTTGGCGCCCACGTCGCTCTTTTTGATATCAACGAAGCCGGCCTTGCATCGACAAAAGAAGAACTCCAATCTCTGGCTGCCACCAAACAAGTCGTCGCAACGATGACCTGCAACGTGACATCCATTGAATCGATTTCCCAAGCATTTCAAGGTGTGATTGCCGAATTTGGTGGTGTTGATATCGTCGTCGCCAACGCCGGTAACGCTCGGCGTGGCAACGTAACCGACACTTCACCCGAGGACTATGCCTTGCTTAGCGACCTCCTTATGAAGGGCTACTTTGATACCCTGGGAGAAGCGATCAAAATCATGGTGAAGCAAACCACCGGTGGATCTTGTGTAGTCGTTGGCTCCAAGAACGGTGTAGCTGCCGGAAATAACGCGGCACTCTATAGCGCCGCAAAGGCGTTTGAATTGCACCTCATGCGTGTTACCGCTGCAGACTTTGCCAAGCACCACATCCGCTGCAACGCCATTAATCCCGATGGCGTCGTTACTGACTCCGCTATCTGGTCGGCAGAATGGAAGGAGCAGACGGCAAAGGCCCTCGGAATCAAAGCGGAAGAACTTGTCGAACACTATGCCAAGCGATCACTTCTCGGTACAGTAGTAACCCCAGATGACTGTGCCGAAGCAATTTGTTGGCTAGCAAGCGACGCAAAAAGTAGCCGCACAACCGGCTGCGTGATAACCGTTGATGGCGGCAATAAGGAAGGTTTCTTACGGTAAAGCGCAGAGTCAATTTGATGCTAACGTGTTTGTGCGATGCGTTCTACGGCAACGTAGGCATTGCCACCGTAAAGGTCCTTGAGCATCTTGGTTGCGATGTTCATTTCGATGATCGCCAAACCTGTTGTGGGCAACCTCCATTTAATGCCGGAGACTGGAAGCAAGCCCGGGAAATTGCAAACTACACGAAGGAGATTCTGTTCCAAGAAGGTCAAACAGTCGTCACGCCAAGCGCATCTTGTGCAGCAATGACTCGCGAAGGCTATCACCTGCTCTTTCCAGACCAAGAACATCCTCACGCATTCGAGCTATCCGAATTCATCACCAACGAACTCGGAATAACGAAATGGGAGACAACCAAAACTTACAACAAGAAGATTGCGTTCCATCGCGCCTGTCATGGGCGCGGAATCGGATTGACGAACGAAGCTGAACAATTGGTCGTTTCAATTCCTGGCGTCGAACTCGTCCCAATCAGAAACAGTGAACAGTGTTGTGGCTTTGGTGGGGCTTTTTGTGTGGTTGAACCGCACCTCTCGTCAGAAATAGGAAAAGCAAAGATCGAGACCCTTCTTGAAAATCAGCCAGACGAGATTGTGAGCGGAGACATGGGTTGCCTGATGCACCTCGGGGGGATGCTCAAGCATGGCGGGAATA
The DNA here is from genome assembly GCA_037141835.1 of Armatimonadota bacterium. Lineage (GTDB taxonomy): Bacteria > Armatimonadota > Fimbriimonadia > Fimbriimonadales > Fimbriimonadaceae > Fimbriimonas. Next base: position 16,838 of record JBAXBU010000028.1, read on the forward strand.
ATATTCGGATCCGCCACTACGCCGAAATCCTCGCGGAGACAATATGAGTACCCGCGTTGAAAAGTATTCGAATCAAATCAAGCCGGAAACCGCCGGAAATGTATCCAGTGCCTCTCAAGCCAAAACGGCTCAGCGAGTAACCGCCCTCCAAACCTTCTTCGACCAGCCCGAACAGATGCAAATCTGGGCGAGCCGAGTTAAAGGCTATGTTCTCGACAACCTAGCCGACCTTCTCATCCAATTTGAAGCAAACTGCCTCAAAAATGGAATTCACGTCCATTGGGCTGACGATGCGAAGGAAGCCAACGATATTATTCTTGGATTGTGTAAGCAAGGTGTAGGAACGACTATCGTAAAAGCAAAGTCAATGGCTACCGAAGAGATTCATCTCAACAAATGCCTTGAATCCAACGGGTTCCAACCAATCGAGACCGACCTCGGCGAATTCGTCGTGCAGATCGACGATGACATTCCAACCCACATTGTAACTCCCATCATTCACAAAAACCGGGGCGAAATCTCCAAGAGTTTCCTTCGCGAAAACTTGGGACCAGAGACCATCGTTCCTGAAGAACTTGCCGCCCAAGCCCGAGGTCACCTACGCTCCAAGTTTCAAGCCGCCAAGATCGGTATCAGTGGAGTCAATTTCGGCATCGCCGAGTCTGGCAGAATAGTGCTTGTTGAAAACGAAGGCAATAGCCGACTTTCGACCACCGCCGTCGATACCCATATTGCCGTCATGGGAATCGAAAAAATCCTTCCATCCGAGCAAGAACTCGCCACGTTTTTGCCTTTGTTAGCTGGCTCAGCGACCGGTCAGCGGATCACTACTTACACCCATTTCATCACCGGTCCTCGACAACCTGGTCAAATTGACGGACCAACCGATGTACATATTGTTCTGTTGGACAATGGTCGTAGCAAAATTCTCGCGGGCGAATATCGAGACATTCTTAAGTGCATCCGGTGTGGAGCCTGTCTCAATGTATGTCCTGTCTATCGTCAAGTCGGCGGCCACGGTTACGGACACGTCTATAGTGGACCATTGGGCGCGGTTCTTGCCCCTGGACTAGAAGGTGTCAAAGCGTTTGGTGACCTGGCGAAAGCATCGTCCCTGTGTGGAGCCTGCGAAGAAGTCTGCCCCGTTCGGATCCCAATCCCGAGAATGCTTCTCCAACTTCGCGATGAAACTTTTCGAGAGGGAGCCAATACCGATCACATTCCCTGGAAGGTTTTTTCAATGGGAGCAACCAAGCCGTTTGTCTGGAAATCTGGGCTCATGTTGCTACCAATGGCGCCACTCGTCCCCCATCCTCTCGCCTCATCCTGGAAATCTAGCCGCGACTTACCTAAAAACGAGCAAGTCAGCTTTAGAAAGTGGTGGAAGACCAGCCGCTAGGAACTTCTTCGCCGCCTTTTCAACGCAAGAAGACCAAAGCCAAGAATCAATAAGGCATTTGGCTCAGGAACCGGGGAACTCACATAATTTGCAGTTCCTTCAAAGCCTGGATTCCAATAGTTCGAGTAATTGCTGTGACCTTGGTAAACACCGGCAGCGGCAAAAGAAAAGAATTGCAGCGTCTTTGGCGGTTCAAGCGAATTTGATCGAGCGACAAATCCCGCCTTCGATTGCGAAGGCAAAATGTCATCTGCTCGTGAATACAGATTCAACCAAATGTTGTTGTACATCGTATCGCTTCCGCCGTAACTCTGATTACTCCAAGTCCTAAATCGCTCTGAATCCCATCCAATTGGAGTACTGAGTATTTGGCGTCCTGAATCGAGCAGAACTCCGAAAAAATAAAGATCCCCTTCTCCCGGCAAAAAGTTGTTGGTGAGCGTGAATTCTAAGTCCCATGCCCCTGCCGTCCCCGTTGCGGTGTAGGTCGCCGTTGGCACCCGCTGTGCCATGGCAGATCCACTCAATATCGCCAGCGCTGCCCCCAAAATAGTAAGCCTTTTCATCTCCAAATCCATGTAAGAGCTCATTCCAATGAATGACTCCGATCAATAATCTAACACAGTTTGTGAGGGTTTGATTAACTAGGATTTAGGTTCAAAATGAAATCTGGCACTAATGCTGAACGCAAAAATACGAGCTAAAGGTCTGGCTCAAAAACTCGACACTCGAACGAATTTCGAACGATCTCTCGAGCCTCAACCAAAGACGAAATTTGTCCCAAAGTGATCATCTGCATTAACAAGTTGCCAATCGCCGTTGCCTCAACCGGACCAGCGATGACCGGACGTCCACATGCATTCGCCGTCAGTTGGTTTAACAATGCGTTTTGCGATCCACCACCAAAAATGTGAATGGCAGTCAGACGTCGCCCAATCAACGACTCAAGCTTTTTAATATTCACGGCATATTTGGCCGCCAAGCTTTCCAAGATCAATCGAACCATCTCGCCCCTTGTCGAGGGACTCCGCAAAGATTGTTCTGTCAGATACCCAAGTATCCTCTGTTCCATCGTCGATGACTCGTTACTTGGCGCCAGAAAGCGTGCATCATCGGGATCAAAGGTCGAACCTACCGACGTCGATTCCAGAGCTTCTTGCTGCAATGCGGCATACGAGACTTCGCCCCATCCACGCCGGCACTCCTGCAAAATCCAAAGCCCCATCACGTTCTTGCAAAGCCGAACCGTGCCGCAGACTCCGCCTTCGTTCGTGTAATTGAGTCGATATGACTCATCCGAAACCAGAGGAGCCGGTTGTTCGACGCCAAGAATTGACCAAGTTCCCGAACTGATCCAAGCAACGTCTGCTGATGTCGAAGGAATCGCAACGACCGCCGAACCGGTGTCATGGCACGCCGGAGCGATTAGCTCTGACCGACTATCCCATGTCTTGCCCAAGGAAGAACCAGGCAGAACAATGGTCGGGAAAAGCTCTCGTGGTGCCCCTATCAGCTCAAGCAGCGACGAAGACCAATCGCCAGTCTTAGCGTTCAACAACTGAGTTGTGGTTGCATTGGTGTACTCACAAACAATTCTCTTTTCAAGCGAAAGTTGGTGATGGATATAGTCCGGAATTGTCAGAAAATGCTTCGCCTGAGCAAAAGTTGGAGCCGGAGTGGCCGCAAGCTGAAAGACCGTATTGAATGGCAGAAACTGGATTCCCGTTTCCTGATACAGAGCCGGAGAAGCTAGTCGATCCATCACTCCGTCAGTACGCGAATCTCGGTAGTGAAATGGCTGCTCGACAAGATTGTGTTCCGCATCAAGCAGAACATAGTCCACGCCCCAAGTGTCCACTCCGACAGAATCGGCTAAACCATACGAATCTATGCCATCGCGAACATTGTTAATGAGAGTTTGAATGTCCCATCGTAAACTGCCTGCCACCCGAATCGGAGTATTCGGAAACCGACAAACCTCGTCAATCGACAAACGCCCGGCCACCAATTTGCCCGCTACCACGCGACCGCTTTCCGCACCAATATCGACCGCTAGACTACTCATAGATGTAAACCAACAGTTCGCCCGGACCATGCACTCCGCGAACTAAGATCCCCTCAATATCGGCTGTCCGGCTTGGACCCGTGATTAGAACAGACGTAGTTGAAGGAATGCGAGAAATTGCCTGATCCAGAGTGCCAACTATTGAGCATTTAGATACCAAAACGACGTTTATGGGCGGAGCCAAACTCGACATCCGAGCCCGGCCTTCTCCGGCAGTAACCACTAGTGTTCCCGTCTCCGCAATCGCAAATTCAGCCAGCGAAACTCCGATCTCAACGTCCCAAATTTCATCTGCAACTGCTTCAATTCCAAGAATAGTGGCGGCGGCTGGTTCGACAAAACATCGTTTCGCCAAAGTAAGTTCGAGCTCATCACGGCTAATAATTCGTCCGCCAAGCGCAACTAAGTAGGTTTCGAACGCGACCCAAAGATTGGAATCATCAAATCGAGAAGGAAGGGCCGGTTCTGGATGAGACGAAACACTCGCCGTCGCCTTTACTCGCTCCAATATTCGGTCTCGGCTCGTGGACATCGCAGTCAAACCGTACCCGAAAAGTTCGTCTTTGCAAACTCAATTTGTGCTTCTCGATCAATGATCTTTTCATGGCCGGGCAGGACCAACGATTCATCGGAGTAACCCTTTTGGATCTCATCAATCACGACAGTTTGCGAGACAACTCGGTAGTACATTCTCCACGGTCCACACGCAATTCGATAACGATCCTCAATGCGCAAAATCCGCCGGGTTCGATGGGGCATCGGATCAATGGCGAGTTTGGCAAACGCTGTCTCGGCAAATTCAATGTTCCAGTTCGCTCTAAGCCATTCCAGTTGTTGAGCTGCCAAGGGAGAAATCTGGATTTCAAACCGAGGAGATGCGGCGATTAGTTCTTCCACCTCGCCAACCCAACCTAAGCTACTTTCTGGAAAAGCATCCACCGTCGAGAGATACGGCTTGATATCCAAGATAGGAGTTCCGTCCATCAAGTCAAGGGCACCAACCGTTAACGTCAAACCGTCTACGGAAATCAAAGGTACACAAGTGAGCCCAATAGGATTGGGTCGGTGTGGCGATCGGGTAGCAAATACTCCTCGGCGCTTTGCCGGTCCACGTGGTGGCATCGCACGTGGACGCCAAGTCTTATTCTTGTCAAACCACCAAACCAACCAAATTCGATCAAACCCGGCTAAATCCTCGAGAGCAAATTCAAATTGCTTTCCGGGTAAGAGCACGATCGTATTAGTTTCGCCCGAACCCGAATCCGGCTGATGTGGCGCCTCAAATTTGAGCTGTTTAGCACAGTGGACAAACCCAATCGGTTCAACGGTTAACGATGCACTATTTTTCATCAATTTGAATATCACCCTCATTGAAGCACAACTAATCTATAATGTCAGCATGAGTCGTTGGGCATTTGTTGGTGGAGTGGTGTTGATGTCGGTTGCGGTGGGGCAGATTACGAGAACACCTCCGCAAGCTGTTCTGGCTACTCGGTTTCTGAGTTCGCTTACCGCTCAACAGCGAAGCAAGGCAGTCAAACCATTTGACGATGCCTACCGAACCAACTGGAGATATGTGCCCGCGACCAGAGAAGGCATCAACCTCGGAGAGATGACGCCAGAACAATCTGCTCTGGCATCAGAACTACTGAAGGCAACTCTTGGCGAATCTGGCTATAAAAAGACCGAAATCATCAAAAGCCTCGAAGACGTTCTTTACGATTTAGAAAACAAAAATCCTGGGCGAGACAAGCGACTCTACACGTTCACCTTTTTTGGTCAACCGAGCCTCAAAGAGGCATGGGGCTGGCGATATGAAGGCCACCATGTTTCGCTCAACTTTACGTTCAAAAACGGTGCCCTCATATCATCGACCCCGCAATTCTTCGGCTCAAACCCGGCAGTCGTAAGGTCCGGTCCGAAGGAAGGATTGAGAGCCCTTCCAACTGAAGAAGACCTTGGTTTCCAGCTTCTCGACTCATTGACTCCCGAGCAACTAAAAGCAGCCGTACTGCCTGGTGCCGCACCTGCTGACGTAATCACGAGCAGTTCTCGCAAAGCCGCAATTCAAGAAAAAGCAGGAGTTGCATACAGTGCCTTAAATGTTTCTCAAAAAAAGATATTGATGAACCTCATCAAAACGTATGCTGACGGCCAATCGACCCCAGAAATGAAGAGACGACTGAGCCGAGTCGAACCAGATTCAGTGGTCTTCGCCTGGATGGGAGGCACGAAGCCAGGAGTAGGACACTACTACCGAGTCCAAGGCTCTAAGTTCCTCATCGAATTCGACAACACCCAAACCGATGCAAATCATATCCACGCCGTTTGGCGGGACTTCGACGGCGACTTTGGTGCGGACGTCCTTGGTGAGCATTACGTTCAAAACCACCTGTAGGCCCCGAAATGATGTGAATTCGATGTCTCGGAAATGCCGACTTTCTCCTAAAACGTTTGTTGTGAGAATAGCCACTGAGAAAAAATCGTTTCCCGAGGATTCACAAAAATTGTCGAATGTGGCTCAGGACTTTGTTTTTGGTAGTCTTACCACTGAGAGGTCGAAAATGCTGGAAGGACTAACCAGAGAAGAACTTATCGTAAAACTAAACTCCCTGTTCCGCCACGTAACTCGAAGTGGTGGTGTTTCGTGGATCGAAGCTGAAGTTATTGACGGATATGGATCAAAAGAGGAACGTGTAAAAGCCCGTGCCAGCGAAACGGATCAAAACTGGATGGACGTTGCCCTGGACACGAAGCGTTGGGAAAACAATTGGGGACCATGGGGCTTCCTTGATGATATCGGGTTCCGTTACTATCTCGTTGCTGCTATAGCGAGAGATATTATCTTGGACAAACAAACCCTAAATCCATCGTTCTTTTGCCCAAGATCATTGAATTTCGGACACCGCTACCTACTGCCGCAAGAACGGACCTTTATTGCTCAATATGTTCAGTATAAATCCGAGCTCCCTAAGCGAAACGCCCTAATGGCAGTCCTTGAAGAGGCGGATATGACCTTCGAGCAGTACCTTGAAAGCGGTGAAACCTGGACGCCCGAAACGTGGTCTGACTGGTCAGAACCGCTCGAATATTGGAAGAAATTCCTCCCTCCAAACTCCAAACTCTCAACTTCCAGCTAGATTCCTACTTCGCCACGTCAAACGAATAAGTCCCCGACCCAATCTCCTTCTTCTCACCCGAACCCGGCAACGTCACCGTTGCGGTCGTATTCGCCGGAACCGTGACATCCAGATGGAAACCCTTGGCATCCTTCTTCCATGAAGATGAAATCATCCCGTATGGCGAATTAACCGTAGCCTTCGCCCACGTCAAGTCACCAACCGGTTGAGGTCGAATCAAAATGTGCTTAAACGCTGAAGTGTTCGGATCCAATCCGATTCCCGCAATCCATTGAAAGAACCAGTTGCTCACATCTCCAAACATGATGTGGTTCAACGAAGACTCGCCCTTCCAATCTTCCCATAGGGTCGTCGCTCCCTGCTCGATCCACCATCCCCAGCCCGGTTGCGCCTTTCGTGCAACCAACTTATAAGCCAAGTCCGTCCGACCATTTTCCGACAACGCCCGGAGAACATACTTCGCGCCGATGATTCCCGTATCAATGTGACCTTGCGTTTCGACGTTGGCTACCAGCGCATCAAATGCTGCCTTCTCTTGATTCGAGGGCACAATGTCAAAATAAACCGCCAAAGACAAAGCGGTTTGAGTCATCGAGGAGAACTTTGCTGGTTGATAGAAGTCCCGATTCAATCCTGTCCTCACGAGTGCAGCAATTCCTTCAAACTGAGCCGCATCCGCCTCCAAACCCTTTAGCCGAGCCGCCTTAGCCACAATCTTCGCATCAATAAACAGCATCACAGTGGATGTCAGTTGACTCGAAGTCTCGGTCTTCCAAGGCAACCAATCACCCAAGCTATCAAACGGCACCACGTCGTTCTTTGTCTGAGAATACAAATAGTCAACGTATCTCTTGAGGTGCTCGTAATGCTTCGTAATCAGGCGAGAGTCCCCTTGATACTTGAGCATGTCATCCGCGATAATCCCAAACGCACTGTCCCACGACGGGTGGCAAGCCCCTTGTCCCCAACCACCGCTGGGAATAATCAGGCTAAATCGACCATCTTTCTGTTGGTCGTCGGCGAAATCATCAAGCCACTTGGTATAAAACGACGCTGACTTGTAGTTCATCAATCCCGCTTCGCAAGCCAAGTGTGCATCGCCCGTCCATCCGTTCTTCTCGCGTTGCGGGCAGTCAGTCGGAATGTTCTGTGCGTTGCTCAAATATGCATAACGTGTCGCACTTTGTATTTTGTTGAGCAATTCATTCGAGCACGAGAAGTCGCCCGCTGACTCTAAGTCCGTATGCGCAAATCGACCGTCAAAATTTTCTTTGGACGGTTTTCCCGGAAAGCCCGTAACTTCCATGTATCGGAATCCCTGATAAGAGAAGCGTTGCTCCCAACTCTCTTTGGCTCCACCTTTAGCAATGTAGACATCCGTTTGAAATGGCTGAATCGGCGTCTCCTTGGTCATGAATTTCTCGATTTCTGACCGCTCAATCATGCCTTTGTCGTCCAGTTTTTCGCTGTAACGCATGGTTACTTTTGTCCCAGCCGGAGCATTTTTCAGATTCAAACGTGTGTGTCCGGCAAAGTTCTGTCCATAGTCCACGACAAAAACTCCAGGCTTTGGCTCCTTAATTGAGACGGGCTTGATCGTTTGGGCAACAACAACGGGAGGACATGCTCGTGCCCTCATCACTCCTTTGGGAATCGGAGGTAGCCCGACCCGAGTCCATGCCAATTGGTTAAATCCAGCCGTATCCCAACCAGGAACCTCAAACCGAGCGTCATAAACTTCACCCGTATAGATTCCATCCATGAGGATAGGACCCTTCGAGCATTGCCATGTTTCATCGCTGACAACCGTCTCACATCGTCCGTCATCATAGTCAATAAACAGAGTCAGGCGAACCCGAGGACGACCGCGCCAAGGCGCTTTCTCGAACCGCCAAGTGGCTCGATCGTGAACATCATACCAACCGGTACCAAGAATGACTCCAATGGCGTTTGAGCCTGACTTTATCGAAGATGTAACATCGTGGGCAACATACAAGGTTCGCTTATCAAAGTTCGTATAACCAGGGTCACGTTCTGTCGCAGCACCGATTTTGCTTCCGTTGATGCTTAACTCCGCGTATCCTAATCCACTCGCATAAAGCCTCGCCTTAACGATTTTTCCTTGAGAAGTGAAATTCTTCCGAAGATACGGTGCTGGACTTCCTTCATCCGAACCTTGCATCCCAATCCATTTGCTGCGAACCCAGTCGGCAGGCTGCAGAAGTCCCATTTCCCATTCTTGGGGTTTGCTCCAACTCGAAGCAACTCCTGACCTGTCCCAAACCCGTACTTTCCAAAAGCAACGCTTCCGTGATTCTAATTCCTGTCCCTTGTATTCGATCTGAATGCTTTCGTCGCTAAGGATTTTCCCGCTGTCCCAAAGGTCTCCTTTGTCCTTTGTCAAATTATCAGAAGTTGACGCTACCAAGATTTGATAGGCTGACTGTTTCCAGTTCTTTCCTGCGAACTGCGTATTCCAACTCAGTCGAGGCAATGCCGTTTCAACGGCTAATGGTCGTGTTGCGTATTCGCACTGAAGGTTAACCACCGTAGGATTTGCATTGGGAGCCATGATTGAAAGAACCGCGATGAGAAGTGCGCTCATGAGCCAGAAGCTTAACCCAAAACCAATCAAGTAGCGTCATTGAGATACAATTCAAGTCATAACAAATATGATAGTGCTTGCCCTAACCGTGTTTGGATTTCAAGGGCGCCCTGACAACGCTCCGGTCCAGGGTTCTGTGGCACCTGTCGTGGTCGCAAAGATTCTTAAGTCGAAGAATTCGTTTGACCTTAATTCAAACAAAGCAAAGCACATCACCATTCTCATCTTTGGTAGCTGTACATGACCTCCGTTTAGGTCCCACGTGGCCGAGCTCAACAGTTGGTTCGAGCAAGACAAAAAGAAAGCCGACTTCCGAATGGTTTACGTTACGGAGGCCCATCCTACCGACGGCTGGCAAGTTCCTGATAACGAAAAGGACGGAATTCTCATCGCCAAACATAAGATTTTCGCGGATCGTGAAAAAGCTGCTGAGCAGCTTCGAAAGGACTTGGGACTCAAGCTTCCAATTGTTATTGACGGCATGGATGACAAGATTAGCAAAGCCTACGACGGATGGCCTGACCGAATTTTCATCATCGATAAAGAAGGCAAGATTGCTTATCGAGGTGGCCAGGGTCCAGCCGGATTTAGTCCTTCTAAAGCCAAAGATGCGTTAGCAAAACTATTATCCAATTGATCAGTTAGCTAATCGAATCCCCTGAATCCCACCATTTGCCCATGCTGCAAAGACTATTTTTCGATCAGGTGAAGACGAAACAACGGGATCGGTTCCTTGAGTAGAAACAACATTGGCTGGGTCACCCAGCTTTACCGAAATAATTCCACTCGTGCCTTCCCAAATGGCATAAATATCTCCCTCCCCGCCAATTGTGGCTGACGGCTGCTTGCCTTGTCCCAAAGCAAGTTCGCCAAGATCATTGCCATTCATGAAGTAGTAAATTGTATTTTCTCGTCTCCAAATTGCGCCCATAGCACTTGATTCGCCCGCAAAAATCGTCCCTCCGTCCATTGGACAAGCATTCAGCAACCAGCTACCCGTTCCAAGTTTCGTAGGCGTACTAAATTCAATCCCATTATTCGTGAACATTGCATACATATCCCTGGCCCCGTTCAGCGAATTCCGAAACATGATGTTGAGGCGACCTGACGCATCATAGGCGAGTGATGGATGGCAACATTCGCAGATAGAACCGCTGGGCGACTCGTATACCAATTGGTTCTTGGACCACGAAGCACCATTGTCTTTCGAAATTGCCAAGTAAAGTTTCGTCCCTTTGGTGCGTAGGTCCAGCCACGAACACGCGAGTGTCCCATCCGGGCCGACGGCCATCGCATGAAGTCCCTCACGCGCAGCTCCCTTGACATCATCAACTCTCCCCCCTGACGTCCATGTTTTTCCGTAATCTTTCGAACAGAAAGTCAAAATATCTCCGTCCACACCTTTCCCCTTTTCACCATATACGGCCGTTATGGTTACTTTTCCTTTATGGGCGGCAATCCTCGGTCCCCGGCGCATTCCTAACGATAGATTCCCGGATTCAGCAACTTTAACTGGATTACCATAGGTCTTTCCCATATCGCTCGAAACTGAAACGTAAACCGCATTTCCCATTCCGTATGACACGTAAACGTGTCCATCATTTTCAATTGCCACCTGCGGCTCTTTGTATTCAGGGGTCCCCAGTGGCGTCACGGACACTATAACGGGTAACTGAATTGCAACCAGTAAAAGGCAGGCAAGCATAAACTTCATTATAGAGTGAGAACTCAATTCGGAAGTTAAGAGTAATCTAGCGAAATGTTCTCATTTGTCGTTGCCTTAGCAATTTCTGTCCAACCTCAATCTGTTGAAGAAACAATAAAAGCTATTCAAAAAAAGGGTCTTGCCGAGCTAGGCGCATATTCCATGCTCAAAGACTTAACTGTAAACGTTGGAGCTCGGGTTAGTGGGTCTGCTGGCGCCGCAAAGTCAGTCATTTGGGTCAAAAATAACCTGACAAAAATGGGGGCAACGAATGTTTCAGAAATCGCCTGCATGGTCCCCCATTGGACCCGCGGCACGGGTGAGAATGCGGTCATGGATGGCACAATAAAATTGTCCATTTGTGCCCTTGGTGGAAGCGTGGCTACTCCTCACTCGGGAATTGAAGCTGAGGTCATCGAGGTTCACTCCCTCAAGGAATCGGAAGCCCTTGGTGATAAAGGAAAAGGCAAGATCGTTTTCTTTAATCGACCCTTCGACACTAATACCAATGCCTCAGGATCAGGATACGGTGGAGCGAACGATCAAAGAGTCGGAGGAGCCACTGCGGCAGCAAAATCTGGAGCCGTTGCCGTCCTCGTCCGATCAATGACATTGGCAACCGATGACGCGCCTCATACCGGAGCAATGCGCTATGGAGAAGGCAAGAAAATCCCTGCCGCTGCACTCGGAATTCAATCTGCAAACAAGCTAACCGCCGCACTTAAACGAGGAAAAACAAAAGTCCGCTTGGTTCTCAATTGCAAGAAATTCCCCGATGCCCCTTCGGCCAACGTGATCGGCGAAATCAAGGGTTCCGAATTTCCAAATGAAGTCATTTGCATGGGAGGCCACCTCGATAGCTGGGACCTCGGACGCGGTGCCCATGACGATGGAGCTGGTGTCGTTCACGCGATGGAAGCCCTTCGACTTATCAAATCCCTTGGCCTCAAACCAAAACGAACTATCCGAGTTGTTGCCTGGATGGACGAAGAACAAGGCGGAAGCGGGGCAAAGGCTTACTTTGAGTACGCTTCAAAAGCATCCGAAACCCACTTTGCCGCTATGGAGTCAGACATGGGCGGATTTATGCCTCGAACCTTTGGAGTGTCCCAAGAAAAGCTAGAGAAAGTTCGAGCCTGGGAGCCAATCCTCAGGGACTTCGGCATCGATCGATTTGTACCAGGTGGGGCCGATGCTGACAATGGACCACTCAAAGCACTGGGAACCACCCTCTTCTCGCTTAATCCCGATGGTCAACGATACTTTGATGTCCACCACTCACGAAACGATGTCATTGAAAATGTTCATCCTCGCGAACTCGAATTCGGAGCAATTGCAACCGCAGCCCTAGTCTGGCTCTTGTCTGAGCAAGGCGATATCCTTAAGTAATTGGCTTAATTTGAATATTGCGAAATTCAACCGGATGACTCTCGGATTGAAGTGAAATCGATCCGCCCGAGATTTGGAGTTTTTCATCCTTGATCATCGGCTTTGCGTATTTGTCTTTCGGGTCATATTGAATTTGTTCGTACGAAAATACTTCTTTGCCGTTAATCGAGTGTCGAACAATTCCATTGCCATTGACCTCAATCTCAAGGTGAACCCACTGGTCGCCACGAAAAGTATCTGATCGCGAATCGGTGCAGTGCTGAGTGATGAGCTTTCCATCCATCACAACGTTTGTGCCCGGCGTACAAAGGTTTCCGGTTGACCGGTTACCTGTTTCAGGTCCTCCAAGAAGTTGAACTTCCGCCGAGACGGGAAAATCTTGATCCAATTCCATTGACTTCGCAGTTTGACCATGAATCATCACTCCACTGTTTCGCCACGCCCATCCAGGACCACCAGGAGCCTGCTCGCCAACAAATCGGTAATCAAGTCGAAATCGATAGTGAGAGTAAGGCTGTCGATAGAACAGATGACCAAATCGCTCATTAAATTTCCCATCGTATTGATCGTAACTGACCTTCAACACCCCATCTTCAACCCTGAATGTATTGGCAAAATTTTCTCCCGCCTTATGACCTCGTATTTTTGGAGTCCATCCCGAAAGATTTTTGCCATTGAACAAAGTAATCCAACCGGTTTGATCTTGAAAATAGGAATAGGCAGGAAGCGCCAGCCCTAATGCCAGGGGACTAAGAAGGAGTAAAAAGCGATTTTTCATGAGATCAAGGTGAGAATACTACGAGAACTGAGAGTTGGTGGGAAAGTTGTGCTTTGTTTATGGACCTGAACGATGAGATGGTGTTACCACTTCTTCGGATCGTTCGTCTGGCATAGCGTGTTCATTTCGCTAACAATGGTCTGTAGCTCGACCATCATTTGCTGAAGTTCAACATGGCTCTTCATGACCGTGTCATGCATTTCCTTCGCTTGCTGATCGGAAGCAGAAGAGTTAACCTTTTGTCCGACCATGATGATCGACAACAGAACCAGTTGAAGAAAGGTCTGACTAATCCAGGAAACAATAGCGAAAGCATTGTGCCAGTTCACTCCTGTAGCCCCATAAAGTGCCAAGCAGGCAAATATATACGCACACCACATCGTGGAAACTCCGCTGGTAATGGAGGTCGCAAGTTTTTCGTTAAACGCAACAACTTTCTGAGGAACAGATGGCTTCATGGTTAAGCATAGATTAGCAGAACCCAATAATAGTTGGGGATTACTTTGGTTTTGTAACCGTAACGCTTCGCGAAGTTTGAATCAGATGAAGGCATACAAAGAGTACAACCAAGCCAACCCATTGCCCAACATTTAAGGCAAGTTTCGGGTCTCGTAGCGATAACAATAGGGCAGTAGCCGGAAAAGCGAGTTCGGCAATCGTCGCAAGCGATGCCGGAGTTCGCTTCAATCCCGTGTAATAAAGCAACATCCCTAGTGCGTCAGGCAACAGAATGATCAGCAACACCGGCCAAAGTGAATTCCAGTCAATATGCGAACCAACCGACTGGGAGCCATCGCGAACCGCCAATGTAAGCAAGAATGGCAAGGCAATCATGAATCGCCAACCGGCCACGACGGAGGGTGTCATATCTCGTAAGGCTATTCGACCAACAACCGTGCACGTGCCCCAAATTGCTGCTGCACCCAAAGCAAAGAGAACGGGGACAATCTCAGGCGATCCTGTAACTTTTTCGAATCCAAATCCCAAAAGATAAGTCGCCCCTAGTGCCAAAGCAAACAGTGGCCAAAAGAATGGTCGCCTTTGCTCTTTCAGGAATATCCCCGCCAAGATAACTGTAAAGATCGGTTGTGTCTTCTGAAGCAGGGCCGTTAGTAAGGGTGAACCCGTCCGATAGGCTTCTGTGATCAATAGGGTGGCAATTGCCGATCCAAATATTGCAATAAAGATGAGTCCGGCCCAAGATTTTTTGCTAATGCTCTTCCATTGGGATCGATGTTTGATTAACGCCGGAAGGAAAATAGCCGCCAATCCGATGTGCTCGAACAGAACGATTTGAACCGATGAAAGCCCGGCCTTTTGAGCCATTGGCCGAAGTAGTTGGTCAAGTGCCCAGAGCATCGCCGCCAAAGCGACCAAAGGCCAACCCGTTCGAGTCTTTTCGGCTCCTTGTTTTTCTGATTCAATGCCGACTTGCTCGATACTAAAATTATGAACGACTTTACGAACCCGCATTGCCAAGGTATCTTGAGTTCGTGGGCGACCATCGATTTGAACGACTAGTAAATCAGCATAAAGACGCGGTCTATCGCCAAATGGTCAAGGTCTGCAATCATCGTGAGGATGCAGAAGACGCTTTGGCTGGCGCGTTGCTCCAAGCGTTCCGGGCTTTCGAACAACTCGAATCAGATGATGCGTTTCGGTCGTGGTTAGGAACGATCGGAAAGCGGGTTTGTACTCGAATGAGGTCTCACGCCGGTATCCAAACCGCGTTCGAATACGCACAAGAGAAAGACCTGATTTCCCCGGACAAGTCTGAATTTGAACTGGCAGTCCTCAAAGGCTGCGTTAAGGATGCAATTGATGGACTACCAGAGATCTACAAAGACATCTACTTAGCCTGTGAACTTAATGAAGAAACCGTCTCTGAGGCAGCACAAAAACTTGGCATTTCTCACAATGCAGCCAAGACGAGGTTATTGAGAGCCCGTGCCCTTGTTCGAGACAAGCTGGATCACTCGATTTGCTCGACATGAATCACTTTGAACGAAACCTGACTCTGAACAACTAATGGGTTATTTCGCGGCACTATTTATGGGCTTCGTTCTGGGGCTACTTGGCGGTGGCGGTGGAATTTTGACCGTGCCTATTCTTGTCGGCTTTTTCGGCTTGACCGCAACCGAAGCTACCGGCAGCTCTCTCTTCATTGTCGGCATTACGAGTCTGGTTGGCGCGGCTCAAGGCTTCTTCAAAAAACAAATTGTCATTTCCTCGGCGTTGCTCCTGGCAATTCCCTCAATGATTGGTGCGTTAACTGCAAGGAGATTCCTGGTGCCGTCGATTCCAAGCCAGATATTAGGGCTGAGCAAGGATCAGGTGCTCCTTGGTGCATTTTCATTCCTCATGATCATGATCGGGTTCAAAATGCTAGCCAAGAAGAAAGAAGGCACCGAAGCCCAACCTAACCCCATGCTTGTGGTTGTGTACGGTTTCGGCATTGGGCTTCTCAGTGGAACATTGGGAGCTGGTGGCGGATTTCTCATTCTTCCTGTGCTGACATTGCTTCTTTCCATTGACCTCGAAAAAGCAATTCCGACATCTTTGACCGTAATCAGCATTCAGTCACTCGGTGGATTCGCCGGTGAACTTGGAAAGCCAATTAACTGGAGCCTGCTTCTAACGATAGCTGGTATTGCTTTGATCGGCTTGGTCGCCGGTCTCCTGCTACGAGAAAAGGCTCCCCGCAAAACGCTTCAACTTGCTTTTGCCTATTTAGTCTTTGCCGTCGCATTCTGGATGATTTTAAAAATTTCTTTGAATCATTCTTAAGGGGGTTTGTCTCTCCCCTGTTAAGATGAATAAATCCATCAACATAATAGACCTCGAGAACCTCATTAAGGGACACGAACCAATTCAGCTAGTTGACGTGCGGTCACCCGGTGAGTACGCCTCCGGTCACGTTCCGCAAGCGATCAATATTCCGCTGGAGCAACTTGAAGCTCGCTTCGGAGACTTCACTGAGGGACAAGTAGCCATTCTTTGTCAAAGTGGAACCCGCGCAGGCATGGCATGCAAGATCCTAAATGACCATCACGATGGTCTGCTCCTTGTCACGGGAGGAACCCAAGCATGGATGGATGCGGGCTTGCCGATTGTTGCCTCCTCAGCAAGCAAATGGTCTCTTGAACGACAAGTTCGACTGCTTGCTGGCATGATCGTTCTAGTTGGCGCTGTCCTGTCTGTCACGGTCAGTCCATCGTGGATTTACCTCGCCATGTTTGTTGGTGCAGGACTCACTTTTGCAGGAATTACCAACATTTGCGGTATGGCCCTCCTCCTTGGCAAGCTACCGTGGAACAAAGCGAGCGGATCCTGCCTAACCCCTTCACAGGTGACAAAATGATCATTAGAAATTTTTATGACGAGAAATTGGCTCAAGCAAGCTACTTAGTAGGTTGCGCCGTAACCGGTGAGGCCATTGTCATCGATCCTCTACGAGATATTGACCAATATCTCGCGATGGCAACAGCCCAAGGTCTCCACATCACGGCAGTAACCGAGACCCACATTCACGCAGATTTCCTTTCTGGAAGCCGTGAACTATCTGCTGCGACCGGAGCGACTATGTATCTGAGTGACGAAGGTGATGATCTTTGGAAGTATTCCTTTGCCGACGATTCAAAGGCCGTCCTTATAAAGGATGGATATAAGATCAAGATCGGAAATTTGACCCTGGAAGCCGTTCACACGCCGGGGCACACCCCAGAACACTTGTCATTCCTCCTTGTCGATCATCCGGCAAGTGAATTGCCTCATTCGTTCTTTACCGGTGACTTCATCTTCCTTGGTGACGTTGGCAGACCAGACCTTCTTGAGAGGGCGGCTAACTTTGTCGGAACAATGGAAAAAGGTGCAAGAGTGTTGTTTAGCTCCCTCAAGAAGATTGA
>JBAXBU010000029.1:0-33638 GCA_037141835.1 Armatimonadota bacterium
AGCTCTGCCCATCTGCATCACTTTCATTGGTAAGCCGCTGTGAGTGCATTGACTCAGATGACAAGCAACTGAAAGTGGCTTAAGGCTGCAAATCTGCTGGTTTGGGAAGTTAAAGAAACTTGTGTTTGGGCAAGCAAGTCCGAAATCGTGGAGAGTGAATACTAACTTAAATTTTGACTGAACTGCGGCATCAACTACTGAGCCCGACAAGACTCGTCGAAAGCCATGAAAGTGGATGATTGTCTCATTAGGATCAAGCTTGCTTTTGTCGAGAAGCTCTGCGAACTTTGCTCCCGCAGGCTTATTCCAGAAGAACCTCGACAAAAGCTCTCGCTTGCTTTCTGTGTGATAAGCGTCTGATAGTCCTAATGTTGAAGCCTCAACATTACTGGATTCGAATCCTGGAAAAAGATCACCTTCACCAGCAAAGTAAATGCTTCGATACCCTCGTGATGCAAGCTCAATAGCTGATGTAATCGCTACTTTTTCGGTGCCACCAGTAAGGCCAGCACCATCACAAACCGTTATTACGTTCCGAATCATCGACTTCCGATCGTATGATATTCCCAACCCGAGCCTTCTACTTGGCGTCGATTGTATACCCTGCGACCGTCAAAAAGAACCTTACCTTTCGCATGAGCACCAAGTCGTTCGAAATCGAGGTTTTTAAATTCATTCCATTCGGTAACCATAACTACCACATGGGCGCCTTCGCTCACATCATAGGCATTGTCACAGTAGGTGATATTGGCAAAAACTTCAGCCATGTTTTCTGAGGCAACCGGATCGTAGGCGCGAACGATTCCTCCTCGCCTATGGATTTCTTCGATGATGATCAAAGACTTCGCATCCCGAATATCGTCGGTGTTAGGCTTAAATGCAAGACCAAGCAAGCCAACTGTCTTACCATCTAACCCACCCAAGTGATTATCGATTCGGTTGACAAAGTTGATGGTCTGCTCATCATTAATCTGAATAACTTGCTTGAGAAGTTCAAATTCGTAGCCAAGACCTTCGGCGGTTTTGACCATTCCTTGAACGTCTTTCGGGAAGCATGATCCTCCCCAACCGAGTCCAGCATTCAGGAATTGACTGCCAATTCTAGAGTCAGCGCCAATGCCTTGAGCCACATCAACGATATTTGCGTCGCACATCTCACAAACCCGGCTCAGGGCGTTGATGAACGAAATCTTCATGGCTAGGAAGCTGTTTGCTCCGTATTTGATTAGTTCGGCAGAATTGAGGTCGGTAACGATGATCTGAGATTGTAACGGAGCGTAGAGGTCCATCAATTTGAGCGCTGCTTCTCTTCGTTTGGCTCCAATGACAATTCGATCTGGTCTGAGCGTGTCTTGTATGGCTGAACCTTCTCGAAGGAATTCAGGATTGCTGACCACATCGTAGAGCTCGGGAGCCACACCCTGTTCGCGGATAATGAGTTCGACCATGTCGCCCGAACCTACCGGCACGGTCGACTTGTTAACGACGACAGTATGTTTGGTGATGTTCTTACCTATTTCACGAGCAACCGCATTGACGGCTGTCATGTCTGGATGACCGTCTTCTCCCGGAGGAGTTCCGACTGCGATGAAGACAACTTCGCTTGCCTGAACGGCATCCTTGATCGAATTTGTCGCTTTGAAGTGACCGCTCTTTAGAGTTCGCTTCAGTATTTCTTCGAGACCAGGTTCATAAATTGGCGGCTTGCCGCTCAAAATCATATCAAGTTTTGGTTGATCCCGATCAACACAAATGACTTCATTCCCAAGGTCTGCCAGGACCAATCCCGTAACCAAACCCACATAGCCTGTACCAACAACTGCAACTTTCATAAAATAATTTAAGACCCAATGTATTATTAACGGCTGAAACGGGCTGGATGCTCAGGAATGGCGAGCCTTAATCCATTGAAAAGGGAGAGTTGATTTCTTCATGACGAATTTCATCTACTGGTTCGCTACGGTTTTGACCACCATAGAGCTTGTCTGGAAAGTTCAAAACGTAGGCATCTTGGTCTCCGACATTCTTATAACCGTGGACTACTCCTGGTGGAACAATTACCGCCGATGGATTGCCAACCCCGACGGTGATCCTGATTTCCCAGGGTTCAAATCCATCTCGGTTCTCCCACAAGCGAAGCTCGTACTCTCCATCTACGAAGGCAAATAAGTCGGTTTGATGGACGTGTTCGTGCGGTCCACGTGAAATCCCTGGGTGGGTAACGCTGATGTAGCCCATTCCGGGAAGGAATCCTTCCGGTAACTCATCAGATCGAAATAATTCTGTAAGGTGCCCACGGACATCGCCGTACGATTTCAAGCTCTTGATCACAACACCTTCAGGTAATTTCATTCAAAGACTTTACCGCGAGAGCTTTTCGACCACAATAGAAATTGTGCGTGTTGTAATAACTGGTGGTGCAGGTTTTCTAGGTTCACACCTGGCCGATCGGATTTTGGCTGAAGGGCATCAAGTCGTAATTGTCGATAATTATGTGACGGGCTCACCCAAAAACGTTGCTCACCTACACGACAATCCAAATGTGTTGGTGCTGGAGCAAGATTGTTCTGTTGCCCTACAAATTGCCGGAGACGTAGACTTTGTCGCTCATTTTGCTTCTCCTGCCTCTCCTGATGACTTTAAGCGCATTCCATTTGATGTCCTGAGAGTTGGATCTCACGGTACGGAAAACTGCCTTAATCTTTGCGCAACAAAGAGGGCTAAATTTATCTTTGCTTCGACGAGCGAAGTTTATGGCGACCCCGCCTTTTCTCCTCAACCTGAGTCTTACTGGGGGAATGTTAACCCAATAGGTCCAAGATCGGTGTACGACGAAGCTAAGCGCTTTGGCGAGGCAATGACGATGGCCTACCATCGAATCCGCGACATCGATACCCGCATCATTCGATTCTTTAACACGTATGGTCCTCGAATGCGCCTCGATGACGGTCGAGTTGTTCCTAATTTTGTCTCCCAAGCCCTGCGAGGAGAAGATTTGACAGTTTATGGAGATGGAACCAACACACGATCCTTCGGCTATTACGCCGACGCGATTGACTGCGTCTATCGATTGATGATGAGCGACGTCCATGAGCCCGTCAACATTGGCTCTCAGGAAGAACGCACGATGCTTGAATTTGCACATGCGGTTTTAAAGGCAACTGGCTCTTCGTCTGGAATAGTTCACCTTGAAGCAGCGGTTGACGATCCTAAGCAACGCCGCCCAGATACGACTCGAGCAAAAGAATTGCTTGGCTGGGAGCCGACAACCTCGCTGGAAGATGGGCTCGCGGCAACCGTTGATTATTTTAAGACTATAGTATGATTGCCGCTATAAGATTGATGTAGCCCGACCCTGGTGATAGCCTTCGGTCCAAGCATCGCTCTTATTTAAATTTGATATTTGAGAACCATCTTCCTTAACCGCTGGTCTCCAGCCTTTGTGATCGTAGTCGATCATGTGGTTCTTAATGAATGTCCACTGCTGTTGGTAAAGGGCTAGATATGGTTCGCCGAACTCTTTTGCCATCAGGCGAAGGACGTTAAGCGACTCGGCTTGAACCCACCAGATCTTATTTTTATCATAGGCAGGCTGATCGAAGTGCCCTTCGTTAAACATTCCACCATTCCGATTGTCCCAGCCTGCGGCGATAGTTCGGTCAACCATTGTTTTTGCCAAGTTCCAGGTTGTATCAATGTCTTGATCAAGAGCCTCGGCAGCCTCGATCATGAGGAACGCCGCCTCCATCGCATGACCATAGGAATCAATGTCTGAGGCAGGAATCAAGTCCTTGGTGACGTAATATATGAGCTTCCCGTCTGACTTTGCAAATGCAGTTCGGAAGGTGCTAAATGTCTCCGCCAAGCGATCGCGAACCTTAGAATCTCTGCTTAACGAATAGAGTTCAATTAATGCTTCCATGATATGGAGATTCGAATTCATCGATTTCAAGCCATACGGAGTTCCGAGGGCATCCTTTCCGTCCGACGATAGATTCTGCTCGCCATCCGACCAGCAGGTTTCGATGTATCCACCATGCTCGTCATCATGAGCATGGAGATCGAACCATTGAAAGGCCCAATTGGCATCGTCCTTTTTTCCCGCCTTCGCAAGAGCAAAGATCGCAAAGGCATTTCCATAGAGGTGCTTTTCGGGATTTATAACACTGCCATCTAAGCCAATTTCCCAAACGAAACCACCGTAGTCCCGATCCCAAAACTTCTCCCAAAGGGTACGGCATCCTTCGTCGGCGATGTCGGTTTGTCCTCCGGCGGCAGCTAACCAAATCAACCGAGCGTGATAGACGAGACTCCGACTGGTGTCAGGCAATTCCGCCCAGTCTTCGCCAAAATTTTGGTGAAACCCGCCATTCACCGAATCGATGGCGCTTGGAAACCAGCAATCAAGAATGTGATCTTGAAAGTGCTGACTTAGAGTTACTTCTTGGTTTGCCAACTCTTCCAATAGTCTGGCTCTTCGATTTCCATCGCAAACTTAGTTAGTCTAAATGGTCGGTGAGTGTCGACCATTACGGCCAATTCTTCGGTTTGCTTCGCTCCAATTGATGCTTCTACTGCGCCAGGTTGGGGCCCATGAGGAACTCCGAGTGGATGGATCGTGATTGACCCTTCTTCAATTCCTTTTCGTGAACCAAATTTATCGTTGCAATAGTATAGAACTTCATCGCTATCAACGTTGCTGTGAACATAAGGTACGACAATCGCGTCGGGGTGGTAATCCAGCATTCTTGGGCAGAAGGAGCAAACAACGAACCCGTTTCCAATAAAAGTTTGATGGATTGGTGGCGGCATGTGGATTTTGCCAGTGATTGGCTGGAAATCATGGATGCTAAATGCATATGGAAATACATATCCGTCCCATCCGACAACATCGAGTGGATGGTATGGATGCGTGTACATCGTCAGTCGGTTTCTGCTTCGAATGAGTACCTTGTGATCCTTCCGCTCATCGTGAACCGGTAAGGAAGATGGTGGTCGGAAGTCGCGCTCCTTGTAAGGCGCGTGCTCCAGGAGTTGACCATAGGCGTTGCGATATCGCTTCGGCGTCTCGATTGGACCGTAAGACACAACGCAGAGCATCTGGACTGGCAACTTATCGAAATGAAGCTTATAGATTGTTCCGCGAGGGATCACAAGATAATCTCCGGCCCGAAATTCGATGGAGCCGAACATGGATTCCATGGTTCCACTACCATCGTGAATAAACAGACACTCGTCGCCGTCCGTATTCTTAAAGTACGTCTTCATTTGTTCGGCAACCGAGACCTGATTCCATTCGAGGTCATTGTTGCCCATCAAACACTTTCGCCCACTGATAGCGTCACCTTCTGGCTTCATTCGGAAAGTCTTGAGATGACGATTCCTAAGTGGCTCTTCGGGTAGGTATTCAGGTGCGCAAGAACCCATGTCCTCGAAGGCGCTGACTTCGGTTGGAAGGTTGATGTGATACAGAGTTGACATTGGACCGCTGAAGCCCTGAGTGCTGAAGAGTTGCTCGGTATAGAGCCCGCCGTCCGGCTTTCTAAACTGAATGTGGTGCTTCTTGGGAAGGTTGCCTAAGGATACGTATCGCATGATTCTCTCCGTTGAGTTATTAAGTCAATTGTACTACTGAGGGCTCACCGATGGCTTGGTGTATTCCAAGGGTCATCAATAATCTTGACGACTATTTGAAGGTAATGCTGTCAAGACGGCAGTCATCGTAGTTGATGCCTTTCACCGAAGCAGAATACGACCAAGTTTCACCGGGCCCCAGACTGGCGATTTGATCTTGAGCGGTTCCGACTTTTTCGTGGGTAGCCGTAAACAGTCCGAATTCGATTGTCAGAGTCGTGACTGATTTTTCACCGTAATTCGTGACTTTGCCTGAAATTGTGTCTTTGTCAGCCTTCATTCCCGTCAAATCGTAAACAAGCGGCCAATAAGGATAGGTTAGTTTAGGATCAAGGCCCTTCTCGATCAAGGTCTTTTGTGGCACTTCGGGAATGTTTGAAACAACCGATGTGGGGTCAACATTTTGTTTTGCAACCCCAAGGTTATGATCGGCAAGGTACTTGAGCCCAAACAAAATGCCGCCAATGATCAAGATAAAGCCAAAAATACCAACGATGATCGAAGTAGCTGGTCCTCCGCATCCTGATCGCTTCGACTTTCCAAGCGAACTAATGTGTCCCATCATCCTTGGTGCTTGACCATTTTGGATCATGTGGGCAACAAGTGCCGGCTGTTGCTGCAATTGAAATTGATGTTCAAGCCAATTTGGATCAATGCCATTCACCGGAACGCCAGTTCTTTCAACCAGAATGAGCCAGTCAGCAAATGTCATCTATTCATTTTACAAAGGTATCCATCATTTCTACGTGGAAATCCGCTATCATTAGTTGAACCTGATCCCCGGTTAACTGCCAGGTTTTTAGGTCACTTTAGGTTTTGAGTGAAAAAACTTAAAGAAATTTGTGAGGTTTGCTCTAAAGGTTTCGCTAAGGGTTACCGATAAGCTTAATAGACGAAAGTCTCTGACAGAAAATGGCACGACGGGGGAGACCCCGATCACGCAAAGCCTAAGGGTCTGTTTTTGGTTCTTACGAACCGAGAATTAGAAAGCCGGGTTGCCTGTCTGGAATCGAGCAAGGAAAATAAAATGCGGATTTCAGATACGGAAGTAAAAAAGGCATTGAGCGGCTTTACCGCTCCAGAAGTTGATGTTCAAGATGAGAACCTCAAAGTCGTTCTCGGCGTCGAGACTGACGAGGACGCATCTGAACGCGATGCACAACTCGTCAAAGATCTCACCAAACAAGTCCTCGATATGCCGGACCGAGAAGACATGGTTGCTTCTCTCAAGGCGAGAATTGAGTCTGGTGAATACAACCCTACATCTCACGAGATCGTAGACACAATGATACGGCGAGCAATTGCCGATCGAATGCGATAGCCTCCTGGCTTCCGTATTGACACCTTCCTCCTAAGCTAATTGGGAGGAAAAGTCCTACAAATTTGCCTTGGCAAACTTGATGATCATGGACATTGCTTCAGGAACCATTGGTCCTTCAAACGCATCATCGGTACCAAACTTGGTTGACTTAAAGTTATGACTGGCGTCCGGCACGATCAAGGACTCTACCTTCCCAGAACTTCGTGACTTTAACGCGCTTAACAACCGAGGCGTGTCTCTCTCGGCTGATACCTGCGTGTCCTTAAGGCCATTCATGACCAAAACTGGTCCAATAACCTTTTTGGCATTTTCGCTTGGATCGATTCGGCAGTAAGCACCCATAATGTCCATCGTAGTCGGGTTAAACAGTCCTCCAAGATTTGGCGGCATATTTGGGGGAAGATCCTTCTTATCTGCCAGGGCCTTGCATGCGGCGTCAACATAGTCCAGATACTGCTTTGTCAATTCTGGAGTTGCCTGACCGAGTTTCAATTGCCTAGCAATTTGCTCGTGCAATATGATTCCCATTGGGCGACCGGTACCACCCATCAGTATCGTTACTTTAGGTCTTGTGGCAAGGGCACTGCGATCGAATCCCAATTGAAGCGACAGCATGGCACCTTCGCTATGTCCTAAAATGCCCGTTCGATTTGCGTCAATTTCGGGTTGCTTACCCATAAAATCGAGGCCCGCACCAGCATCATCGACAAAGTTTTGCCAACTAAAAAACTTGTTCACTTCCTTCAAGTCTTTGGGCCACTTTGAAGCATAGATCTTGATGGCTCGCTTGTCAAAACGAAGCGAAGCAATTCCGTTCTTTGCCAATTCCTCAGCGATTTGCTTAAGGAGATCAGTAGTTATTCCGAGCCCAGAGTTTCCATTCCGGTCCGTGGGACCACTGCCAGGGAGAAGGAGAATTGCCGGTACTTTACTGGTCGCGCCAATTGGCAACTGCAAAGTGCCCTCAAGCATCAAACCATGGGAATCAAACTTTACCTCTCGGGTAGATTCAATCTTAATGGGTTTGCCCACGGGGGATTGGGGTGGTTTTTGACATCCATTGGCACTCATCGAAAGGACTAAGGCTAAAAACATGAATAATTTCATTGCTATCACTTGTTGGTTTAGAATTGAACTTCTATTGTTGCGACACTCGTTGCCGGCAAATTGTATGAGAGATTCTCGGTGCTCAATCCGCCCTTGAATGGCATCGGATTCACTGGTGCCTTAGAATCTTGAAGATATGCGCGAACAAGCTTTCCGGCGGCTGGCAGCCGAACAACCATCATTTGTTCAATATTCTTTTTGTTGATCAGTACGAGAGTCATTCGCTTTTTGTTTCTGCTGCTCAACGATGCATACACTGAATTTTCACTCGGGGTTTCACCTTTAACCGCAAGCCCAATATCTCCAAATTGTGATCCTCTTCCATCAAAATTCAAAAAAGCGCCGAATCCGGAGATTTGGGCTGGTGAGTCTGGTCCTATCCCCCAATTGCACGCCGCAAATAGTCCGTATCGTCCGAAGATTCCAAGTGCATCGGCTTGGGCAACTTGACCACTGCTACTTTTGTCACCACCATAGTTATATTCGGTAATTGCCAGTTTTGTTCCCGGGTAGTGACTCTCAATTTGTCCGAGTACTCGCGGAATCAGAGTAATTGGCTTCTTACCGAGAGTGTCCGATATCCAGCTCGTTTCGACATAACTGCTATCCCAAAGAGACCGTGGCGCTTGTACTCGAGCGCTTGCCGTCTCGGCGTTAGCATCTTTTTCGGTGATACGAACTCCGCCTCCCCGAGCCTCCGGGTACCAATGGATATCGAGGACATCAAGAAGCCGTTTGCCGTTTGTCTGTTCGGCGGCTTTCATAGCGTCCAAATAGGTGTCAAGGAAGTCACGGTTGTTACGATCGGGTGCATCTTGAAGGGTCCGGAAGCCTTGCCAACCATAGTTTGCTGGTCCAAAAGTAAGAGATTGAGGAGCAACGGCTTTAATCGCTGCCGCAAATTCAGAATTGTTCTGAATAATTTCCGCGAAAGTCAGTTTCTTAGGGTGAATTCTTTCATGAGTGTTGGCCCAGAGGTCGGGCTCGTTATCCAAGCTATACCAAACGGGAGTCTTGGGTAACTTTGACTTTTCAAGATAAGCAACTAATTCGTCTTGATAGACGGCTTTGTCGGTCAAGTCAGGAGGATACAAAAATTTTCCACCTGGCTTTTTCGCAAACGATTTGTGAAACCGAACGTCCAGGTAGTTCGGAGTCTTGTTAACATCACCGCCACCATTCTTGTCTGCCGAAACATATCCTGCGGTAGGGATTGTGATTAGAACTGCCGCGCCATTTGTTTGGGCTGCTTTCATGTACCTTGAGGGTACTAATCCAGGCTCGCTCGATTCAGAAAGATATCCATCATTTTGATGTTGATAGTCGCTGCCCGCGTTACTCGCATTGGTTTCCCAGTTGTACGCCGTCATTCGGTTGCCACCCTGTCGAACAAGTGTATAGCCCGATCCCATCTTGCCCCATTGCATATTGTTCGCCCCATAAATGTAGGGCGAAATTTGCTTCTGTTGGGTTAGATCAATCGTAATCAATCGAGTTTGAAAGAGTAAGCAGAGAATCATCATCGGTCTAATCCGATGTTATCACAGATCATAGAAGCCTGAGCGAAATCGTCAGCGAACTGATTTTTAACTTGGGGCTAAGAAACGGCTTCGGCGATTGCATCACCTAGTTTCGATGTCGAAACCAACTGGCAATCTTTCTCAAAGATATCCGCCGTCCTTAGTCCAGTATCGAGGACCTTTTCACAGGCGTCCTCAATTCGATTCGCAGTTGCGATGTCACCGAATGTGTACTGAAGCATCATAGCTGCGCTCAAAATTGTCGCTATCGGATTAGCTCTACCCTGGCCTGCAATATCTGGAGCACTGCCATGTACTGGCTCATACAAACCAAAAGCTCGACCATTCTTGGATGGTCCAAGGGAAGCAGAAGGTAAGAGCCCAAGTGACCCAGTGATCATGGACGCTTCATCGCTGAGGATATCGCCAAACATGTTCTCGGTTAAGATGACATCGAACTGACCCGGATGGCGGACCAATTGCATTGCACAGTTGTCGACGAGCATATGAGTGACCTTAACGTCTGGGTTTGCCGCTGCCATTTCGGTAACGACTTCTCGCCAAAGCCTCGACGTTTCTAAGACGTTGGCTTTATCGACGCTGACGATCTCGTGCTTTCTGGTTCGCGCAATGTTGAAGGCTTGCTCGGCGATTCTTCGAACTTCTTCCTTGGTGTACACACACGTATCAATTGCCGTATTCCCGTTGTCTCTTCGTTCTCGCGGCTGACCAAAGTAAATTCCGCCAGTGAGCTCCCGAACAACGACAAGGTCAATCATGCCATGGTCGCCTTTTAGCGGGGAAGCATTTAACAAAGCTTTTAGTGTTTTTGCCGGACGAATGTTTGCGTAAAGGTTCAATTCAGACCGAATGGCGAGCAAGGCACCGATTTCGGGCCGAAGTGAGGAGGGCTGAATATTCTCCCATTGTGGTCCACCAACCGCGCCCATTAAGATTGCATCAGCTTCCCGACAAAGACTCAGGGTCTCGGGTGGAAGTGGATGACCTGTCTTATCATAAGCGGCGCCACCAATAATTGCTTCTTCAAACTTATATTTGTCGGAAGCCGCGCGGACGACTTTGACCGCTTCGGTGATGACCTCAGGACCGATTCCGTCGCCAGGAAGTACCGCAATTTTGAACGCCATTGTGATGATGATTATGAATGAAAAAGGCAGGTAGATGTCCACCTGCCTTTGATTGACCTTTCGG
Organism: Armatimonadota bacterium; assembly: GCA_037141835.1. GTDB lineage: Bacteria > Armatimonadota > Fimbriimonadia > Fimbriimonadales > Fimbriimonadaceae > Fimbriimonas. Next base: position 10,795 of record JBAXBU010000029.1, read on the forward strand.
TAACCCTAGTTCCTGAGTCGAATTCTCGATGCAGTGAAGAGGTTGCTTGCGAAAGCGCCCTTAATATCAACGGTCTTTGAACCGGCTGTAATGATATCAAAGAAAGCTGTCTTCGTGATCGAGTTTCCGTTCTTGTCTCGGAACTCTGCATTAGGGCCAACCTTCACCGGAAGCGGACCGCCTGGAGGTGTAAAACCATCGGATTCAGTAAGAGTTACGGTAAACGTTCCTTCTACTGAGTCTGGTGAGCCAGTAGCTCCTTTGCCTTCGTCCTCTCCCATTTCTGATTCGCTTTCAAAATGAACGCTCTTCGCGGTCAAGGTGTTGGATCCAGAATTGTAAGTACCCTCAACTTCGACCGTTACGTTTGCTCCGGCAGCTTGTACCGCAGCATAGAATTGAGTTTCAGTCAAGGTTGAACCATGGGCGCCACGGAACTTTGTTGTACCATTGGTTTGAACAATAACTTTATCGCCTTGAGGAGCAAATCCTCTTGTATAGCTTGGAGCTAGGTCAAACGTGAGGCTTCCAACATTGGCATTTGACAAAATGCCAATCGCTTTGTTTTCGTCTTCGAATTCAGATTCGGATCGAATGATTTTTGCGACAATCTTGTTAGTTGTTGGATCAAAAGCTCCATAAACTTCAACCTTTTGACCGTTGGCTAGGGCAGTTACACCACCATCACCAACAACTTGAGTTGTGTCGTCCGTCGAAACCGAAACCGTACCGCCATTTTTGAGCGTGAGGCTAAATGTTTGGGTAGGCGCTGCTCCACTGAGACCGCTAACAATTCCGCTAAACTCAAATTTCTCATGGCGAGATGGATCGTCTAGACCGCTCTCGTTATGTCTTTCGAGGACAGGAGTGATAACTCCACCGGAAACAGTCCAATTCTTGAGGTCAAAGTCAACTGCGACTCTGGTTGCCCCAGGAATAACGAGGGCAGGCGAAAAGTCCAACGACAAGTCTGAATGCCCCGCAACAGTTGAATCCAAACCGTTGGGGAAGTTAGCGGTGGAAACTGCACCAGAAGGAGTAGCCACCAATGTTACGGACTTGTCAAGTTCAAAAACAATTTTGTTGTAAGAACCATCTGGAACTTGTCCAGGAGCAAGAAGCAAGAATTTCGCTGCACCATCGTGAAGTGATCGTAGATTGACGGTCAAGCCACTCGCACTGTTAAAAACAGATACCGTTCCGCCTGTGCTACTTTTGAGGTCAGCTTTAAATATTTTTACCCAAACTCCTGAATAGCCAGGATGCAGGTCATCGGTAGCGAAGAGTTTGAATGCACTAGTGCCTCCTCCTCCTCCCGATCCGCCACAGCCCAGCATGGCGAAAAAGGCGAACAAGACTACTAGAGTCACAACCTTTATTCGATTTAATTGATTTTTCATTTTCTGAACACCCGTTCCAACCTGAGTTTAGTTGCAATATGAAGAGATACTGCATCTAAACTTGGTCGTACCTATTCACTGAACCTTTAATGTAAAAGAAAAATACGACAATCCAAAAAAAATGAGTGGCATGTCAAGAAGACACGCCACTCTTATCGGGACCAATCGCCAACTATTGGCTAATGATCAATTCAACTTTCTTTGCGGTAAAGACTCCGTCAGAGTAATCACCGGTCACTTTAACTGTCCGAGAATGCTCATTCAGATAAGAGAACAATTGAGCTCGGTTGATCGAGATTCCTTGTGGCCCCTTGAGGACCGCGCCTTCACCAAGGACGACCAACATCGCACCTTCGGCTGGATCAAAGCCGTGATGGTCAGAAATGGTCAAGGCAAATGCTCCACCTTCTGCGTTAGGGCTACTGGTGGTTCCTCGAGCATCTGACTGAACAATTTCATCGGCCTTAACCTCAATTCGTTGAACTTCGATCGAGCCGTCAGGCAAGGTCGCAGTCCCTACAATGTTGAGTTTCTGAGATTTAGTGGCAAGGAGGACAAAGAACTGTTCAGGATTAATCACTTGCCCATCAGCACCTTTCAATACTGTGTTTGGACCGAGAGTTATATGAACCGGTGTTGAGTGTGATAGATCAATTCCAGAAACTTCAGAGACTAGAAAGTCAAATGAATTGTTTTCGGAATTTGGATTTGAAGTTGCACCTTTTGCTGAGAAGTTGACAGTTGTGTCAACCACATATTCAACTCTGGATGCGACGAGTGTTTGAGTTTCTGAGTTGTAGGCACCCTTGATGCCAACTAATCGAGATTTCTCATTCAGGAGGGAAAAGAATTGTGCTTTGGTAGTAACAACGCCATGTGGACCTTTAATTTCTACGTCTGGCAATAGCTGAACTTTCAACGAATCTCCGATGCCTTCGATACCTGTAGACCGAACTACGGCAATGTCAAAGGTCAGCGCTTCTGCGTTCGGATTGGATGTTCGTCCACCTGCAAGTGCACTTCCAAATTCCGATTCATGCTCAATGTGGATTTCCTTGGCAGTGATTGTGTTTGAACCTTCATCGAAACTACCCTTAAGATCAATGCTTCCATTGGCTCCGGCCGATGCCATCGCGGAGAAAAATTCAATTTGGGTTAGGTTTGCACCATGTCGACCTCGAAATTGAGTTTCGCTATTGGTTACGACAGAAACAGTATCTCCTTTTGGCGCAAAGCCTTTGGTGTACTTAGGAGCGAGATCAAAGGTTCCAGCTTCCGAATTTGCGTTCGACGCCTTTCCGGTTGCCTTGGCAATTTCGCTTCCTTCATGAGCGTTTTCAAAGTGAATAATGTTTGCTTTAACCGAACCTGTTGCAGGATCAAAAATTCCATAGATCTCTGCTCGGAGTCCACCAGCTAATCCAGTGTTGTTTCCTTCGCCGACAATGTCGGTCGAATCATCGGTTACAACATGTACGGTTCCACCAGTCTTAAGCGACAGGTCAAAAGATTGAGTTGGCGCTACACCGGTTAGGTTTCCTATGACTCCGTGATACTCAAATCGCTCATGTCGAGACTCATCTTCCAGCCCCGAGCCATCATGGTGCTTCAAAACTGGAGTTATTACCCCGTTGATAACATCCCAATGTTTTAGATCGAAGTCGACAACAACCTTGCTTGCGCCTGGCAATACAATACTTGGCGACAGGTTTGCGACAAGAACAGAGTTTCCTGCGGTGTTGTTAAGAGCTTCGGGGAATACTGCGGTTGAAGCTGCACCAGTCCCGACGGTAACCAGATCAACGGTCTTGTTCACTTCAAATTGAACTTTATTGTAGGTGCCGTCTGGCACCTTGGCTGGAGCAAGCAGGAGGAACTTACTTGCACCATCGTTCAGCTGACGTAGGTTGACGGTAACGCCCTCGGCGCTCTCAAAAAGTACGACTGAGGTGTCGCCTTCTCCCTTAAGTTCAGCTTTGTAGAGCTTGACCCAAACACCTGAGTATTGAGTGGATGCATCATCGGTAATGAAGAGATTAAAGGCACTTGCAAATGTGCCGCCCGCTCCACCACACCCTAGGAGTGACAGAAGCAAGAACACAAATAGACCAATTTGGCAAAGTTTGGATCGTTTCATCTGGGGCAAGCGTTCCGTAATCGAACTCGCTAGCGCCCAGTAATATTGGTTGTTTTTGGCGAACTTTTCTGAATGGCACGCTTGAGGAATCGAACGATTCCAACCCGTTACCTGTTGCTATCGGTGAAAAATTGGCTTATAATCGTGGGAATGAGTTTCGTTACGGCGGCACTCTGTGGCCTGGCGATTGCTCAACAATCACCCGCTCCACAGAAAATCTGGCAAGGGTTTGGAGTAAATATCCATTTCACGGAACCTGGACCAGGAGAAATTGACCTTCTTAAGGCGTCGGGCGTAGACTACGTTCGCACCGATTTCAATTGGGAACTGACCGAAAAGGCAGTCGGCAAATATGACTTTGCAACCTATGACCGTCTTGTCGGCCAACTGAAAGTTGCCCGTATCCGCCCATTATTTGTCCTAGACTACGGCAACAAACTTTATGACAATGGTGCGCCAAAGTCAGCAAAGGCTCAGGATGCCTATGCTCGATGGGTCGAAGCTGTGGTGACACACTTTCGAGGCGAAGAGATTGTTTGGGAAATCTGGAACGAACCCAATGTCGATAACTTCTGGAAACCAAAAGCTGATCCTGCAAGTTACGCTTCCTTGGCTCTCAAGGCGGCAAAGTCAATGCGATCTGCGGACCCAAATTGCCGAATCATTGCTCCGGGAATTTCAACGATGGATGACGCCTTTCTTAAGAAAGTACTGAGTGCAGAACTTCTCGGGCTCATTGATGGTGTGTCAATCCACCCGTACCGTGCAAGTGGTCCAGAAACAGTTGTCAAGGATTACGAACGGGTTCAAGAAATTATTCGAGCAAGAGCGCCTCTTGGTCGAGAAAATCTTCCCGTTGTTTGCTCCGAATGGGGTTACAGTACGGCTCCAAGTACGGGTATCAACGATGACCGCCAAGCAATGTATCTCAGCAAACTATGGCTGTTGAGCGCGGCAGCAGGTAGCCCAATCTCGATTTATTACGGTTGGAAAGACGATGGACCTGATCCAAAGAACATTAATCATCGCTTCGGAATTGTCAAATCGAACCTGGCGCCAAAGCCAGCATTTGATGCGGCAAGACTGACTACGAAGGCGTTTAAGGGTTGCACGATTTTCAAGCGAATGCAGAAAAAGGATCCCCTTGACTGGGTGATCATTGGAGTTGGAGAAGGAAAAATGGTCCGAGCCATGTGGTATCAAAAACTTGGTGGATTGCCAAAGTTTGAAGCGTACGACATGTCGGATCGATCCAACCGCGCGCTATACAACTCGATCATTGCCGAAAATAAAGAGGCGTTTACGAAACCACCGGAGAAGCCAGTGGTTGAGCCAACTCCACCGGTGAAACAACCACCTGTCAAGCAACCTCCCGTTAAACAACCGCCAGTTAAGCAACCACCGGTAAAACAGCCGACGCCGATTGTCCGGACTTCCTTGAGCATTGCATTCGCCCCTCCAATCGATGAAGACGGCTGGTGCGCAGTTATTCAAAAGCCAACGTCGATGGCAAGTGCGAAAATTGAGTTTAGGTATGACCGGAAGGAAACCGGAGCAAACGTAACATGCTTTACCAACGTAAAAACTGATCGGGTTATTGAGCCGTTAGCTAACAATGATAATGACTCAACCATCGTTGCCCTTGTCGGTGGTCAACGAATCGGCGATTGTCAAATTAAGCGAGTTGATTTGGATCCGGCCATGTGGCAACTTGAAAGAGGCTCCAACAATAGCAAGATTTCAAGAACAAAAATGGGCGGCTCAGTTGACTATGTACTAAGTCGTGAATCGCTAAAAGCGAGTCTCTCGCCAGTTCAAAGCATCGCAATTCCCGACGGAGCTAAGCGATTTGTTATCTGGATCAAGCCCGATAGCTCAAACAATAATCTCTATGCAAAGTTTAAGGATGAAAATGGAACGGTGTTTCAAGTCTTCCTTGGCACTCTGAACTCTGATACGGACCGCAATGGTTGGCGAGCAGTAGTCATTCCATTTGTGAATTTGCCTGCAGACACAACTTCAACTGGGGGCTCAACTCCAAAAGGTAATTTGCAGTGGGATTGCCTATTGATGGTTGAAGGTGCCGATAGAAACAATCCAAAAAGTGGAACGATTGAGTTTGGACCAGCCGCCTACGAGTTCTGATACAACGTAGAATATATGGAATGGCTCAAATAACTAGTCAAGTTTCTGGCTGGAAGGCATTTCGAGTGTTTCTCGAAATGATCAAATTTGAGCACTCAATTTTTGCATTGCCGTATGCCATGATTGCGATGATCTGGGCATCGCCGAGCGGTTGGCCAGGTTGGCGGGTGTTCTTGATTATCCTGCTCGCGATGGTGACTTGCCGTACTGCGGCGATGACCTTTAACCGTATTGCAGATCGTGACATCGACGCCGTCAATGACCGGACAAAGATGCGAGCAATTCCGGCTGGTTTGTTAAGTCTAAGAACAACGAACTTGTATTTTTATGCTTCGATGATCTTGTTCGTCTTCGCCGCGGCGAGCTTGAATTCCGTGACATTAATCCTTTCACCCATTGCTCTATTTGTGACGATCTTCTATTCGAAAACGAAACGTTTTACGTGGCTCTGCCACTTTTGGCTTGGTCTTTCGCTGGGTATTGCTCCGAGTGCGGCATGGATCGCCGTGACGGGGCACTTGACTTGGACGCCGATCTTTTTGACCATGGCCGTGCTGTTCTGGACGGCAGGTTTTGATATCATCTACGCCTTACAAGACGAAGACTTTGATCGTGAAAACACCCTCCATTCAATCCCAGCGAAGTTCGGGAAAGTGAGAGGGTTAACCATCAGTCGGATATCACATGTTTTGGCCATCATCTTCTTGGTGGCGGCCTTTCCTCCGGCTCAAGTTGGTGGGATTGGTTGGATCGCCCCACTATTCGCTGCCGGAATGTTGACCTATGAGCAATCGCTGGTCAAGCCGAATGACCTCAGTAAAGTCAATTTTGCATTCTTCACCCTCAATGGCTGCATCTCGATTGGCGTATTCTTATTCGTCTTGGCGGACCGATTGGTGCGACGATGAATAATGATTTTCTCGGTCGGACAAACGCCGCCTATCCAAAAATATGGGCAGCTCTCGGCGTCTCGCCCGAGACATCTCCCGAAGACCTAGTTGCCGCCATCAAGCCTCTCAATATCCCCATGGATATCTCTTCTCAACCTGCTTTGTGGGGTGGATTCCTGCGCGGTGGAACCGGCATCCTCAGCGTCAAAAGCTCGACCCATTACGAGCGAGCAACTAGCCAAGATCACGCCACCGACCTTATGCAGGCTCACTTAATTGAAGTCCTATCTAGTCTGGGACGAGAAATGATTGACTTTTACTTTCTGAGAGTTCGAAGAGTCGTAGAGGAGTACCAAATCAATGGCGCCCTTGCCGCTTTAGAGTTTGCTAAGCAAGAGGGCCACGTGAAGCACATCGGAATTGCCGCCGATGGGCCAGTCATGGCAGTCCAAAGCGTCTGGCAGTTCCACGATGCCTTCGAAGTGGCGCTTCTAAGGCCAGAGCACGAGTCACTTGCGAACTTGGCAAAAGAACGCCGTGTTGGTGTAGTGAGGAACCTGCCCCTGGATTTGGAGACCAGAAACCCGGATCATACCTACTTGGTCGGAATTAACTCTCAAAGCCAAGTGGATCAATTGAGGATCAGTGCACTATGTTGATCAAGGCGATGATCATTCCTTTTGTCTTGATCATCTGCTTCGGCGGAGGATTTGTCGCGCTAACTAAGCCGTTCAACCCCAAGGCAACTATCTTTATTGCTGGCATTGCCATCTCGGCAATGGTGTTTGGGTACGCGGCCGGTTTGATGAGGCTTTTCGGCGCCATAGGGTTGGTCGTATCATTGTTTGGACTTTACGCTTGTCGAGGCAAGAAGTGAAGATCGCGGTTGTTGGAGCAGGTATCTCTGGTTTACAAGCGGCTCTGCTACTAGAGGCGGCTGGTTGCCAAGTAACAGTATTTGAGGCTAGGGATCGAATAGGAGGTCGTTTGCATACAATTTCGGATGTAGATGGTCTTTTGTTTGAGGCGGGTGGAGAGTGGATTGACTCTGATCAACCCCTGGTTCATGCCTTGGTTGAAAAGTATCAAGGCAAACTGGACGAAGCAATTCGAGAGCCAGCTTTAGCTATCTTTAAGGGAGAAATTAAGCGAACAGATGACCTTTGGGCCGATCTACTACGCGATGAGGAAGCGGTTGAATTGATGGCCCGTTCGATGGCAAGAGAGCTGACCCTTCCGGCTTGGTCCAATAAGAAATTTGCAAAATACGATTCCCTAACCTTGGCGTCGTTTATTCGTCAGCATTGCGAGAGTGACCGGGGACATTGGTGGATGACGGCAAACCTTCGGAGCGATGAGGGTGATGACTTAACCCAGATTGGGCTGTTAGGGTGGTTATCGGGGTACGTCCACTATATCAATCGAGAAAATCTGAATCGAGGCGAAAGTGAGATGAGTGCTTATCGGCCACCGTTAGGTTTCACTAGCTTGCTCGAACAAATGAGAAGTGATCTGAATGGCGAAGTTCGATTAGAGATGCCATTAAACAAAATTCAACATTCATCTCGCGGGGTTGAACTACACTTTGAATCTCATTCTGAATATTTTGACGAAGTCATTTTAACCCTTCCCCCACGATGCCTTGAGCGCGTCATCTTTGAACCTGCTATTGACGGCCAAAAGCGGTGCGCAATTGAGGCATGTGGCATGAGCCGAGCCATCAAAATTGTTTGGGAATTTAAGCAAGCCTGGTGGAAGGACCGAAGATTCTGTGGTCGATTGCATTGCGATGGATCACTTCAACAACTTTGGGACGGGTCGCGAGGCGATAAACCAGTTTTGACCGCCTACATCACCGGTGAAAGGGCAGTCGAGTGGACCAAACTTGGTGACCCTATCAACGCGGGAGTGTACGAATTGACTCAATACTTCCCGGAAGCAAGGGAGCATTTTATCAAAGGGGAAATGTTCGATTGGATCAACGATCCTTACTCGCTCGGAGCCTTCTCACACTATGCCCCAGGCTATACCCTTGGCCATGCCGAGAGCATGGTGATCCCGCACGGAAGAATTCACTTTGCCGGGGAGCACACCGCAACATGGGTGGGATTTATTGAAGGTGCGCTTGAAAGTGCTCACCGAGTAACAAGAGAGATATGCGAACAAGATACGAAAACTTCATTTGGCACGCAACCGGAATAGAAAGCACGATGGTTGTGGAGGATGGCCGCGTTGTCGTCGCTCCATCGCCTGAGGTGCCCGAGGCCAGTGCGGTCATTGATTGCCAAGGACGAACCATGGTCCCTGGATTTATTGACTCGCACTGTCATATTCTGCCGACTGGTCTGGACCTACTCAAGCTGAACCTTACTCAATGTTCAACTCGCGAACAAATACTCGATTTGGTGCGGGATCGGCACCAGGATCAACCGGATGGCTGGTTGTTGGCTGTGCAGTACGACCATAACAAGTTCGAAGATGGACAGCACTTGACCGTTCACGACCTAGATTCAATCTCCAACAATCGTCCAATTTTGTTGCGTCATTACAATGGTCACTGTAGCGTGGCTAACACGGTTGCACTGCAATTGGCAAAGGTGACCGAGGATGTCGTTAATCCATCTGGCGGAGAGTTTTGTCGGGACTCTTCCGGCAAGCTCAATGGAGTTTTGTTAGAGGATGCTCATGAACGTGTTTGGCAAGCTACTCCTACTCCAACAATTGATGAGATGGTTGTTGCGATCATGGCTGCGGGAGACCGCATGGCCGACCTTGGGATTACGTGCGCGTCAGACATGATGACCGGACGATTTCACCTGCTTAACGAACTCGAAGCATATCAAATTGCAGCCGCACAAGGTTGCCGAGTACGGACTCGCCTTTACATTCAGTGGCGAGAGGTTTTTGGTCCACGCGGGATTGGATTAGAATCTTTGCGGGAGCAAGAGACGATGTTTACTGATCCGGATCGCACCAAAATTGCCGGAATAAAGCTCTTTGCCGACGGGGCAATTGGTTCGGCAACTGCGGCTATCTACGGCTCCTATTCTGGGCATCCGGCCAACGGGCCGGTCATCTCTAAGAATGGTCAAAAAACTTCGGAAATCGGGACAAGCGGTCAACTCATCTATTCCCCGGAAAAGCTCACAAATATGACAAAAGTGGCAAGTGATGCCGGCTATCAAGTTGCCATTCACGCCATCGGTGACTATGCATCAGACTTGGTGATGGATGCGTTTGAATCAACTGGAATCTCGTCAAAGCATCGTCTTGAGCACGCCATGATTCTCTGTGATGCTCAAATTGAGCGACTCCAGAGACTAGACTGCTATGTCACGATGCAACCGGAGTTTCTCTTACGTTTTGGTCACGTTTACAAGCGTCAATTGGGACCAGAAATAGCCTCCAGATTGAATAGGGCGAGATCAGTACTCGATGCTGGACTCAAACTAAGTTTTAGCTCAGACCGACCCATCGTACCTGGCGCTCCAATGGACGGAATCAAAGCAGCGGTTAACCGTCCTGAAGGTTTCGTTGTCGATGAGAATTGCACCCTGTCTGAGGCAATTATTGCCTACACGGTTAGGGGCGCCGAAGTAAATGGTGATGCTGAAAAAATAGGTTCGCTGGAGGCTGGTGAACTTGCTGATTTTCAGCTCCGAGATGACCTCTAGACCGGTCTTTTTGTGTCATACTTTTGCATGGCATCTTACCGCGAAGGACTCAGTTTTGACGATGTTCTCTTAATTCCCGCCAAGACTGAGGTACTCCCCAGCGAAGTCGATCTCGGGTCTCAATTACTTCCCGGAATTCGGCTTAGTGTGCCGATTATTTCCGCCCCAATGGATACAGTCACCGACGCCCGATTGGCGATCGCAATGGCTCGAGAAGGCGGCGTAGGGGTACTTCACCGCACCATGTCAATTGACGAGCAAGCCGCGGCTGTTGACCGGGTAAAGCGGTCCGAATCGGGAGTAATCACCAAGCCATTTAAGCTGGAAGCAGGCCAAACTCTTCAAGATGCCGTGACATTAATGGAGCGGTATCACATTTCGGGAGTACCTATTGTTGATGCAGAAGGGAAATTGGTCGGCATTCTCACCAACCGAGACATCCGATTTGAATCCGACTATTCTCAAGCGATTCATCTCCGAATGACGTCCAAGGATTTGGTAACGGCTGCGGAAGGGACAACGCTTAAACAGGCCCAAGAAATCCTGGCTCAAAACCGAATTGAAAAACTCCCGATTGTCGATGCCGAAGGCTTCCTAAAAGGTCTCATCACGATCAAGGACATCCTCAAAGTTCAACAGCATCCGTATTCCACCAAAGACGCCAAGGGGCGTTTGGTCGTCGGAGCCGCGATTGGAGCTCTGCGAGAGCCATACGAGCGGGCAAAGGCGCTTCACGAAGGCGGAGTTGATTTTGTCGTCATTGATGCTGCTCACGGTCACTCGAAAGGCGTCATGAGCTGCCTAAGGATGCTCAAAGACAAGTTGCCTGACCTGAAAGTCATCGCGGGTAACGTCGCAACCGCCGCAGGTGTGAAAGCTCTCCACGAGCTCGGAGCCGACGGTCTTCGAATCGGAATCGGTGCTGGTTCAATCTGTACCACGCGAATCGTTGCAGGTGTCGGCGTTCCGCAATTCACCGCCGTTCGAGACTGTGCCGAAGCTGCTCGAGACCTTGGGATCCCGACCATCGCCGATGGCGGAATCAGATCTTCCGGAGACGTAGTTAAGTGTCTAGCCGCTGGTGCCAACGCGGTCATGATGGGCAACATGTTTGCTGGTTGCGAAGAGAGCCCGGGCGAGATTGAAATCTACCGAAACCGAGCCTATAAGGTCTATCGAGGCATGGGATCAGTTGGTGCAATGAAGTCAGGCTCGAGCGATCGCTATATGCAGATTAAGGATTCAGGAGCGGTCATTGTTCCCGAAGGCGTTGAAGGTCGGGTTCCATTCAAAGGCGCGCTAAAGGATACGGTTGCCCAGTTAGTCGGTGGAATGCGGTCTGGCTTTGGCTATGTTGGAGCCGGTTCACTAGCCGAACTCCACGAAAGTGCAGAGTTCATGAAGATAACCGGCGCAGGACTCCGCGAGAGCCATCCTCACGACGTTCAGATCACGAAGGAACCACCAAACTACAGCTCACCGTTCTCGGGCGGCGATAACGACTAATATGAATTAGCCGTTAGGTATTATTTGTTACTAAGGGCAAGTCCCATGTTTGACATTGAAAAAATCCACTGCGTCATAGACTCGTTTTCCAAGTTTTTGATTGCTGCGATGGCGTATAGTTTCATTTTCTATTTCGATGCGAATAGGAATTCATTCGGCTGGATAGCCGGGATGCTGACTACTCACATATTTGGTGGTCTACTAGTAATTGCCATTCGGAAGCGCTCACTCGGATTTGGCTTGCTGAATCTTGGCTGTGAGGTCTTCAGACTCATCATTGTAGCTGTACTTGCCATAATACCTATCTCGGTTGGAGTCATTTTTGGCCTTATTCCAAGACAGTTCGTTGGCATTACGGCTTCGCAGATGGAGGGGATTGGATTTACTTTTGTAGGTGCTGGCCTTGCGTTCGTGTTTATTGGTTTGCCAGCACTCTTGTTGTTCTGGACCTGCCAGTCAGGCATTCAAAGCTTTTATGCTCAAGAACCTGCAATTTGATATTTGTTGCCAAAAGATCTTCTCGGAACCAATCAAGCTTTCCTGTGGTTCAACTCTTCAATGCGGGAGTTTTTGGCCTTTTTCGTCAAGCAGGTTCAGGCCTCAGTGTTTGCTTTGTTCATCTTCGCGATGCTCGTCGTTTCGCATTGGCAAAACCTGTTGCCTCGCTATGACTTTATGCTCGTCACCTGCCTTGGCATGCAGGTCTTCATGTGGTTCCGAAAGCTAGAAACCAAGAGGGAACTGATTACCATCTGCGTCTTCCACTTGGTCGGACTGGTTCTCGAATTGTATAAAGTCAGGCATGGATCTTGGGCGTATCCTGAGTTCGCGTATGCCAAATTCTCTGGTGTCCCTCTCTATTCCGGATTCATGTACGCCGGGGTAGCCAGCTACATCTTTCAGGCATATCGAGTTTTTGACTTGGAATTCACCCGCATGCCCAAGAAGTGGATTGCCTTACTCGGCGTCGCGCTCATTTATCTAAACTTCTTCACGGCAAGCCGGTTGGGCGACAACCGAATCTGGCTTAGTATGCTTTTAGTTGCCCTATTTACTCCAGGACTATCGAACTTCACCTGCCGCAGCAAGCGACTAAAAATGCCAATGCCGGTTGCCTTTGGTTTGATCGGGTTCTTTGTTTGGGTTGGGGAGAATATTTGCACCTACCTTGGTGCGTGGGTTTATCCACATCAAGTGAATGGCTGGCAACTAGTTGATTCTTCCAAGATCCTGAGCTGGTCGATTATGGTGATGGTTGCTTTCGTCATCATTTGGACCTGGAAAGAACGAGAGGAATATAAACCGACAATAGCGTAGAATAGATTTAAATGAGCCAGTTACCATCGAATTGGAGCAAGGTCAGATATTCTGACTTTAGTCCCGAATCATACATTGGTGATCGCCTTTACGCTGGAGTTTGCACTCTGTTGTTTGTCATAGTTCCCCTGTTTCTTTTAGCGGGTTTAAGTCTCATTTCTAGCGGATCCTTTTCGTATGAATCTAGTCAGGGTTTGATCACGATCAATCCTGGATTCAATATTCAGAACGCCCCTCCAACTTGGCTGACCTTTCTATTCTTTGTTATGTGGGTTTTTGTTTGGCAAGGTCGCCGATGGGCATTTGTGGTTAACCTGATCGTTTGTATTTACTTTGCAGTTGACTGCATGGTTACTAAAACTAGGTTGCCGGTTTTTGAACTGATTTCTATTGTCTACATGAGTCTAAGACTCACGGATTCGCTTGGTCCTTCGCTAAAGCGAAGTAGCGAAGCTGAAACAATCTAAGCAAAGGGGAGAAACTTGTGTTCTCCCCTCTGAAGGCTGATAGCTGGAGACTCAAAGCTAAGTGGCTACCACGCGTAGTGCTCAGGCGAAGTCTTGAATGCCGGGAAGATTTCGTCAATCTTCGTATTAATGTCTTCTGTGATGACGATTTCCAGCGCACGAAGGGAACCGTCTAGCTGTTCAATCGTTCGTGGACCAATGATTGGAGCGGTAACGAACGACTTTGACAGAGTCCAAGCCAAAGCGACATCGGCAGGCTTTTCTCCCATCGTTTCGCAAAGGTCTTCCCATTTCGTTAAGGCATCCTTATGCTTCTCGATGACCGCTTTCGATGCATCGCTGTGCCGTCGTTGCCCATCGGTCGTCTTGATAACGCCACCAAGAATGCCGCCAGCTAGCGGTGACCAAGGGATGACGCCAACACCATAGGCTTCTGCGGCCGGTCCAACTTCCATCTCGATCTCTCTTTGGAGAAGGGAATACTTCGATTGCTCGGAAACCAAGCCGACTGAATTTCGCTTCGCGGCGGCTTCGTTAGCCTGAACAATATGCCATCCCGCAAAGTTTGAAGATCCGGCGTAGAGGATCTTTCCTTGGGTCTTTAAAATGTCATAGGCTTCCCAAATTTCGTCCCAAGGAGCGGCACGGAAGATGTGGTGCATCTGATAAAGATCAATGTAGTCCGTCTTCATTCGCTTGAGCGAACCTTCACAGGCGCGGCGAATGTGGAGGGCGGTGACTCGGCTAGTATTTGGCCAATCAAGCAATTCATCTTTGCCCATGTCCCCGTATAGTTTGGTCGCGAGAACGACACGCTCTCGTCGGTTTCCACCTTGGGCGAACCAGTCGCCGATAATCTGCTCGGTAATACCTTCGCCTCTAGCCCAGCCATAAACGTCAGCAGTGTCGAAAAAATTGATGCGGTGCTCAAGGGCACGATCCATGACCTTGAAGCTGTCTTCTTTGGTGGTTTGCGGACCAAAGTTCATCGTGCCAAGGCACAGTCGCGATACTTGGAGGCCAGTGCGGCCCAAAGATGTGTATTGCATGGGTTTGTTCTACCCGTTCTACGCACGAACTGCCGAGAAATTACCGTTAAGCCGCGACTTGACCAACAAATTCAACGTCGGCTTTTGCCGAAATTTCGCTATATGCAAGGACCGCCAAGTTTGGAATGTGCCGATCCAGGAATCGTCTCATCGCAAGCCTTAGCTGGGCACCACACAATAGGACGGGCTGGAAGCCCTGCATAGTTAGTCGATCATATTCAGCCTTCAGGTGTTGAATCAGGCGACTTTGCATTTCCGGAGGCATTACGAGCGAAGTTCCGGTAGATGTTAGACTGACCAGTTCCGCAAGCTCGCGCTCAAGAGGAGGATCCAGCGTTATACACTTCAGTTTGTCTTCAAAATCGACGTATTGGCGGGTTACGGTTCGGGCGATGGCCGAGCGGACCACTTCGCCTAACTGTTCAACATCTTTGGTGCGACCAGCAAAGTCAGCCAAGGTTTCAATGATGGTAACCATGTCCCTGATTGGGATTCTTTCGCGTAATAGGTGTTGAAGAACCTTTTGAACATCTGAAATTGAAACGATATCCGGGATAACTTCGGCAACCGCGGCTGCGTTCGTCTTCTTGGCTTCGTCAACCAATACTTGCACGTCTTGGCGGCTGAGTAGTTCTGGAGCGTGATTCTTAACCAGCTCAGAAAGGTGAGTTGAAATAACCGCCGAAGCTTCAATAACTGTGTAGCCAACCCGTTCAGCCAGTTCACGTTGATCGGGATCAATCCAAAGGGCTTCCATTCTGAATACCGGGTCAATTGTTGGTACACCAGGAATCGAATCAATTGCGTCACCGCTATTGACGGCTAACATTCGATCAGGCATCAATTCTGAGCTTGCCACTTCTTCACCGCGTATCTTGATTACATAAGTTGTGTTAGCTAGTTGCACAGAATCCCTTATCCGAACCGTAGGCATCACGAGACCCAGTTCGGTAGCAATTTGACGTCGAGTAGCCGCGATTCGCTCGGAAAGGTCTCCGCCAACTTTCGGGTCAGCAAGCTTCGTTAGTCCATATCCAATTTCGATTTCGATTGGATCAACCTGGAGGAGTGGCAGTACAGCTTCGGGTCCAGTAGGGGCAGGTGGTGGTGGTGGAGCAGGCTTTTCCTTGACAACCGTGTCAAACATGGTCGCCACTTGTGGGTTCTTCTTTGCGAAATTGTAAAGGAAATACATCAAGGCTCCAGAACCCATGAAGATGGTCGCTGGAAATCCGGGAATTAAGCCAAATGCTGCGATAGATACGGAGCCAACCAAAATAGCTTTCGGTTGACCAAAGAATTGGGTGGCAACTTCACCGCCCATCGAACGATCTTGACCGGCTCTTGTAACAAGCAAACCGCTCGCGGAGCTAATGAGTAGTGCAGGAAGTTGTGCCGTTAGACCTTCGCCAACACTGAGCAACGAATAAGTCTTGAGAATCGTAATGGGGTCACTTTGACCCTTGAAAAATCCGACCGCGAAGCCACCAATAATGTTGACTATGATGATCATGATTGATGCTATTGCGTCGCCCTTTACGAATTTCGAAGCACCATCCATTGCACCATAAAAATCAGCTTCTTTTCTAATGTGCTTACGGCGTTCCTTTGCCATGTCTTCGTCAATGAGACCAGCGGCAAGATCCGCATCAATCGCCATTTGCTTACCGGGCATCGCGTCCAAAGTAAATCGAGCGACAACTTCAGAAACTCGGCCAGCACCGTTGGTGATTACAACAAATTGAACGATGACAAGGATGATGAAGGAGACAATTCCAACAACAAAATCTCCGCCCATGACAAACGATCCAAATGTGTCGATAACATGGCCAGCTTGCCCAGTTCCGAGGATCAGTTTGGTTGCACCAATGCTTAGCGCAAGTCGAAAAAGGGTAGTTACAACGAGGAGCGATGGAAAAACCGAAAATTGAAGTGGATCAGTAACATTGACCGACGTCAAGAGGATCATGATCGACGATCCGATGGCAAAAACGAGGCCCAAGTCAATCGCCCAATGGGGAAGTGGCAGGATCAACATGGAAACGACCATCAATAGGCCAACGCCCAACATGATGTCCGTGTGTTTTAATATCTTTGCGAATGCCTGCATAACCCGAGACGCAAAGCGCGTCTATTGGAATCTTCGGTACTAATCCTTGACTTCCTCAGAGGCGTTTTTCCCTATTGTTTTAGGTTCAAGATTTCATCCAAATATTTTCCAAATTTTAGGGTGATTTTTGCGGTTGGCTGTGGAAGAACTTTCAATGGAAGCCGTATATGGGCATTGCTTCCGCTGGGTATGAATCGTCCACCTCACCAAAATAATCCTGGATTTACGTTCGGGAAGGTTAAAAAGGTCAACAAATGGCAGGAAAGTGTCATGAGTCGGCTCGAGGTTCGTGTCGCCCTGTTTGTCTTACTCGTTTCGTTTGTTGGTGGTTGTATTTCATGTTTCATTATTTACAATCGATCTGTAGACCAAGTTTTCGAAACTCGAGTTCAACATGTTCGGGGAGCAACTGCATATTTGAGTCGCGCCCTCAATGCCGATGCCCAGCAAGGGATCGCTGCTTCAGCAAACCCAAATTCAAAGGGCTATCTGGTGACGAAGAAGATCATGCAGAATTTCCTTCGAACTTTTCCATCCGCTTATAGGGCCGTTACAGTCAGGGTTAAGGGAAAGTCGGCTTTTTATATTGTTGACGGTGGTCAACAACAAAAGAAAGGTGAGTTTCACCATACTGCAAGAATTAACCAGCCCATTGGGAGCCCTTCACCCGACCTCCTTAAGAGTTTCAAGAATGGCACCCCGCTTGTTGAGCGAGTTATTCGGTCGAGCTATGCAGGTAGCTTTGTTCGATCCTATTATCCACTTAAGTCTAAGGACGGAAAAGTCAAAGCAATGCTTTCCGTCGACATGCAATTTGACGGCTTTGACGAAGACACCGGTGCACTCTTAAGTGCTTTTCAATATGGCTTGGCTGCAACCGGACTTGTCTCAATAATCTTATCTCTCTTGTCCGGACTATTCCTCTTCATTTCTCGAAAGGAACACGGGAGCTTGAAAGCTGAAGTCATTGAGCAAAGGAAGAAGCTTTCCAAAACTCAAGATGAACTTGAGCAGGTTGTTTCTGCAAGCGCCGAAATCAATGATTCTTTGGTAACGACTCTTAGCAACGCGGGTTGTCTCGTATGGTTTGGTCAGGCATTTAGAGCACCAGGGCGACTTGATTGGCAAGGCACTCTTAAGTACGACCCTCATTTTGATTGGTTAGCATCAGATATCAAAGCTGGAATGAAGTTTCATGAAGCATGGGACGAAAGAAGAAATGTTGAAGACCATAATGTTTGGGAAAAGCTTCTGAGTTTTGCCTTTGAAAGCCGACTTTCCACCATGACGACTGAATATCGAATCAACGTCACCGATGTTCAAGAGCTTTGGTTTGAAGAGCAGCTCGATTTTGAATATGAACCGGACGGCAGCGTACTCATTAACGGCTTCGTCCGCGACGTCACCGAATCGAAACTTCGAAACGACGAGATTCGTCGACTGGCATACTATGACACTGTCACCGGTCTGATCAATCGTGCCCGAATTCACGAAGTTATCAACGAAATGTTGTTAACCAATCCAAATGTCAGTGTAGTCGGAATTGAAATTGGTAACTTCCGGAACATTAACGAATCTTGGGGTGCAGAAGTAGCCGACAAACTCCTGAATGAATTTGGAAAGCAGCTAATTGAAGGAGTCGGAAATAACGGAATTGTTGGTCGGATTGCTGGGGATGACTTCGTTATTATTGTTAATGATCAATATGTGGTACCTGGCCTAGTTGAGCTTCTCAACAAGGTTTGTATGCAGCCAACTACTATAGCGGGTGTCGAAATTCCTAAGGTTTGTCGGCTCGGATATGTAACTGCAGACGAAAACGAAACTTCGATTTCCCTTCTAAGAAAAGCCAATCTCGCGCTCGAAAATGCTCGAAAAAGCCTTGTTAATGCTCCAGTTTGCTATAAGCCCGAGATGAGCTTTAAGGCGAAAATGAGAGTTGAGCTGGAAACGGCAATGAGACAGGCCCTTATAGATGGCGAGTTTTACTTGATGTTCCAGCCAATCTATTGCAATGAAACCAGAAAGCTTGTCAAGGCAGAAGCGTTGCTTCGATGGAATTCAAGCCGCTTTGGTCCAATTTCACCAGGAACATTTATTCCAATTGCAGAAGAAACCGATTTCATCAATGATCTTGGAAACTTCGTAATCAATGAAACCGCAAAAGCAGTCAAAGAGTTCATTGAAGTTACCAACCAGCAAGACATCGTCATTAGCTTGAATATGTCACTCCGCCAACTCAAGAATCAATCCACAATTTCGATTTTGGAGAATGCCGTAGAAAAGTGGAAAATTGACCGCAAAAACCTTTTGGTTGAAATCACTGAGTCTTCCATCATGGATGATTCGGGTGCTTGCGTTGAAATGCTTCATACGCTACAACAGACCGGATACTCATTGGCAATCGATGATTTTGGAACCGGCTACTCGTCTCTCGCTACTCTGGCAAGTCTTCCATTTGATTGTCTGAAGATCGATAAACGATTTGTCGATGGAATTGGGGTAGATAAGAAGCTGGAAGACGTTCTTGAAACAATTGTTCGACTTGCGCGAGCTTTAAATCTCCAAATTGTTGCTGAGGGCATCGAACAAGAATCTCAATGGCAGTTCTTGGCTGGACTCGGAGTTGAATACAGCCAAGGTTACTATTTTGCCCGTCCATTGCCTTTTGAAGAGTTTGCACTTAAAGCTAAAGAGACTCCGAAAGCAGCCTAGGGCTTGAACGGCTCCAATCCGGTATAATTGAAGCTTAACGCGCTCGTAGCTCAGTGGATAGAGCATCAGCTTGCGGAGCTGGGGGCCGGAGGTTCGAGTCCTCTCGGGCGCGCCACTTTTTTAACACATTTAGTACCCTATAGGGGTATAATTTCGATAGTGAAACCACTTTCACTCGATCCAGATCATTGGGGCACCATTGCAAGCACTGTCTGTGCGGTTCATTGTGCTGTCACTGGTGTTGCCGTGAGTGTTCTCTCGGTAGTTGGGTTCACATACCTCCAATCACCTATTTTAGAGTGGGGCTTTCTCGGAACTGCGATGGTTTTTGGTGGTTGGGCTGCAGCTCGTGGCTATTCCAAACATAATTCTTGGAAGCCAATTGCAGTTTTTCTCATGGGATTCATTTTGCTGGCAGGTTCCCACATGTTTGCTCCAAGTCACGGAGTTGGCGGAAATAACGGCATGGCTGAATTACTTTCGGTCATTGGTGGACTTTGCCTAGTAGGATTCCACTATTTGAATCGCCGATTCATTAAGGCGTGTTAATTTCACCAAATTCTATTTCTTCATCATGTTTTTCAACATGAACAACGCGTTTGCCGGCCGCTCGGCGAGGCGACGAGTGAAGTACGGGTACCACTGATCGCCGTACGGCACGTAAACTCTCACGTTATAGCCTTCTTGGACCAACGATGCTTGAAGGTCTCGGCGAATGCCTAGGAGCATCTGAAATTCAAAACCAGTCTTGTCAATTCCCTTCTCCTCGACAAATTTTTTCAGCTCAACAATAATCTTCTCGTCTTGAGTTGCAATCGCTGGATAGGTTCCAAATTCTAAAAGCCTTTTAGACTGCGATATATATTGCTCGTCGACCTTCGATTTTTCTTGATAGGCAACTGTTCCTGGTTCAAGATAAGCCCCTTTTACAAGGCGTGTTCGCATTTTGTTTTCAATGACATGAGCAACGTCATCGTCATTTCGATGCAAGTAACTTTGAAGTACCGTCCCGGTATTTGGAAACTCTTTGTGGACTCGGGTCACGATGTCAACCGTGCGTTCGGTGTAATTCGATGACTCCATATCGATTCGAATGAAAGTGTTCAGCTCAGCCGCCTTTTGAACAACTTTTCGGTAGTTTGCTTCGGCAAATTCGGTGCCTTGATCCAAACCACATTGAGTCAATTTTATGGAAATATTGAGAGGCTCAGTGCCGACAGGGGCGCTTTTCCACTTTTGAACTGCCGCAATCGTATCAATTTTTTCCAGCATTGTCGCGTATATTGCGCAAGATGCCAGTGCTTCAGATTCAGAGTGAGCGTTTTCTCCAAGATAGTCGAGAGTAATTCTTTGCCCATTGGCAAGGATGGTCTCACTTTCGACAAGTGCCTCATCAAGGGTGTCTCCCGCAATAAACCGGGTAACCAAAGGGCGAAAAAGAAAGGATTTTCGAACGATAGCCTCAACCGGTTTTAGTCCTGAGGTTTTTAGGATGAGGTTTCGTACAAGCGACATTGCTTCCTCCTAGTGTACTTTCCCAAGCATAGTCTTTTCCGTGAATATCAAGGTTGGTTGTCGCTCAAGGTATCAAGTATCCGTTCCACATCGGCAACCGAGTTCGCCTGATAGAGCTCGGATCGAATGATTGCGGCACCTGGAATACCTCTAATATACATCGGCATCTGACCACGAAGCGACCTAATGGCCCGCCCCTCATGAATCGAAAAGTCCGGATGTTTCATCGCTTCCTCGTAGGTAGGTACTTCACATTCGTAGGCCACCTGTAATTTGGCATGAGTCTTTGCGACCTCAATCCGATCGGCCAGGCTAGGTTCATTTGGCTCCGGCAATCCTTTCATTGCTGCCGATATTTTTGCCAACACCCAAGGATTGGAAATCGCTGCCCTCCCTACCATCACTCCGTCGCATCCAGTTTCACGCATCATGCCAAGAGCATCTTCTGCACTCTTAACATCCCCGTTTCCAATGAGTGGAACGGAAACCGATTCACGGAGCCTTTTGATCAAGTCCCAGTCAGCTTCTCCCTCAAAGCCCTGTTTTGCAAACCTGGCGTGAAGGGTTAACATCTTGATTCCTGCACCTTCAAATCGCTTAGCAAGTTCTGGGGCGGCAAAAAGCGAATAATCCCAACCGGCCCTGACTTTTACGGTAACCGGAACTTTGACCGCATTAACAACGGCAGCCACGATTTTTTCGGCAGCAACAGGGTCCTTGAGAAGTGCAGCTCCTGAGCCTGTCTTGCACACCTTTGGAACCCAGCATCCCATGTTGATGTCCACGATATCCGCACCCATTTCTTCGGCAATCCGTGCGGTTTCGGCCATGACATCAGCATCGGCACCAAAAATCTGAATTCCTAGTGGGCGCTCTTCCGGATGGATTTGCATCTTCTTTAGAGTCTTCAGCGCTCCATGATGAATCGCCATAGCGCTGACAAACTCGGTAAATACTAAACCGGGGTTGCCAATTCGCTTTGCGATCAACCGCATTGGCAATGACGAAACATCTTCCATGGGTGCCAAAATCAGCGGAGGATCGACTTTAATTGCACCTACGGAAAACACAAACCATAGGATACTTGGACAAACAACGAAAGCTAGAGTGGTTTACTAGGTTTCATTTCGGGGCAGGACGATATATAATGCCAATATGCGTTATATTTTTGTGCTTGGAGGGCTTTGCCTTTCTCTTTCGGCGCTAGCAGTTGCACCTGGTGCAATTACAGATACGAATACTTCAGATTTCACATTTGTTGGAACCGTAAACGGTGCTTCCGGCGTTCTCGTCGGCAACGACATGGTGCTGACCGCCAAACATGTTGGCGCGGGTACGTTCACATTGCCAGGAATCGGAACTTACAATGTAGTTGCCGGTTCTGCAGTCAGTGACCCAAACAGTGACTTGACCTTGTTCAGGATCGACGTTGGTGCCGCTACTCTGGCTCATGCAACGATCGACGTAACTCCGATGACTTTTGGTGATTCGGTTACCATGGTCGGATTCGGAGGCTCTGGTAGTGTCAATACGATTGGTACCGGCTATGTTATCGACATTGCTGCTGGAACTCGAAGGAAAGCGAACGCAATCTACGAGTTTACGGAGTATGTTTCAGAACCTGGCTACCTTGCGGGATATTCCCTGATTGCACCTCTTCGCCAAAATGGTCAGGCTGCACTTGTCGGGGGAGACTCCGGTGGTGGTTGGTTTAAAAATGGTCGTCTTGTTGGCACCAATGCTTTTATTGGCACTTGGGGAAATTACAGTTGGTATGACTTCAGTACAAGCCAGACCGACTTTTTTGGATCAGGAGCTATTTCGCTATCCAATCATGCCGACTTCTTACGAGACAACAACGTTGCCATGGTGCCCGAGCCTGCATCATTTGCGGTTCTAGGTTTAGGACTCTTGGCACT
>JBAXBU010000030.1:0-32852 GCA_037141835.1 Armatimonadota bacterium
AGGTAGATCACTCGGTTTGCTTTTGGTTTAAAGTGTGGAAGCGAAGGCATTCCGCCTACACGTTTGTTCTTTTGATCCATTGAACCAAAGGCATCCGTGCCAAGCAATGAGAACAAGGCGGCCATTCCCATTCCGCCGCTAAGCTTGAGGAATGTACGTCGATTCATTTCATCTTGGATTGAGAGTATTGGGTCCATTTATTCCTTCGTTAGCGTTTCGTCAAGGTTGAGAATCGTGCTGGCCACAAGAGTGTAGGCGGCAAGATTACTGGCGTCAAGTTGAGATGGATTTTTGAGATCTCCTTCACTAATTAGTTTGAGTGCCTCGGCTTTATGAGTCTGGTAGTGGGCAATTCTTCGGGCGAGACCAGCGGATAGGATTTTGCTTTCCTGGGCCGATGGATCCCTTGCCAATACAACTCGATAGGCGAATTTCAGTCTTGATTCGGCTGAATTTCCGCCTTCCTGTAACATCCGTTGCCCCAGTGCCCTCGCGGCTTCGATGTAGGTCACATCGTTGAGCATGTTGAGGGCTTGCAATGGAGTGCTCGTTCTGGCTCTTCGGACTCTACAGGTTTCCCTCGTCGACATATCGAACAAGGTCATATTTGGTGGAGCAGCGGTTCGCTTCCAGATTGTATAAAGGCTTCGACGACGCAAGTTTTCGTCCATGTCGTGCTTATAATTTCGCAAGTTTCCATAAACGTTCATTTCGTCCCAAACGCCGTTTGGCTGGTAGGGTCGAACGGATGGGCCACCAATTTTCTCGGTCAGAATATTGCCAAAGAACATCGCTTGGTCACGAAGGACTTCGGCAGTTAACCTGAACCTTGGTCCCCGGGCAAGAAGTCGATTCTGTGGATCAAGTCTGATGAGCTCGGGTGTAACTTTTGATGATTGGCGATAGGTCGCGCTCATTACTAGTTCTTTCCAGAGTGCCTTTTGGTCCCATTTGAGTCGAACAATCTCGGTAGCTAGCCAATCTAGCAGCTCGGGATGAGATGGGAATGACGCTCTTGTGCCAAAGTCTTCGCTGGTTTCGACTAGACCGGTGCCAAAAAGCCTTTCCCACATTCGATTAGCAGTGACTCGGCTGGTTAGAGGGTTAGCTGGATCAACCAGCCATTTGGCGAGACCAAGACGATTATTCGGTGCTCCGGCTGGAAGAGCAGGAAGGAATTTTGGAACGGAAGGCTTCACGTCTTCGCCCTTATGGTCATAGAGTCCGCGCACCAATACAAATGCTTGCCGCGGTTTTGCCATTTCTTCCATGACCATAACCGTTGTGATTTTGTCATCCAAATCTCTTGCCGACTTCTTTGTCGCTAGTAATTCGTCATCTAGCTTTCGATACTCGGGATCATGATCACGGGACCAGATTCTAACGAGGAGGTCTGACTGTTCTTTGGTTCGCTTTTCGGCTGAAATATTCAGGACTTCAGAAGCGGCAAAGACGTTACCCATGTGTTCGACTTCTGATTTTTTAAGAGTCCGATTGTAGAAGGTGACATCTTCGACTTGACCGCGGAAGAAGTCTCCGCCAGTTCGTCGACCGATCTTGCAACTTACTTTTGTTCTGCACGAACCCGAGAGTGAATTTGCTTCGGTATCGGAGCCGGCATCGATTCCGTTGACATAGATACGCAGTCCTTCTGGCTTGGCTGAACCATCGTAAGTCACGGTCAAATGACTCCACTTCTTGTTCGGCATCATTGATCGGCTCGTGACTTTGAGGGCTCGCTCTGGCCATTTGCTGATGATGTGAACGGCGGGTCGGCCACCTTGCATGAACACATCCCAGCCTTGATACTCGCCAGGATTATCCATTTTTGAAATTGGGGAGCCGTTTCCGTCGTTGGAATTCACCCAAAGTGAGAAAGAGAATGGCTGGTTAGTGTCGAAGTCACCGACCTGTCCGAGGTCCACATAGGCTTTTTCGTTGACGATTGATGAAGTGCCGAATCGACCTTTGCCTTCGCCAACTTCGCCGACAACGGTTGGAGCGGGAAAATTACCGCTCTGGATCGAAGGTGTCTTTCCAAGGTTGTATTCAGCAATTCGACCTTCGAGAACGGGAAGTTCTTTTGGATCAACATTCCACTTTGCGGCAGCTGAAGCATTTTTTACACCGAAAGCAGCTAATCGACCAGTAAGAGCGGCTTGATTCTCTTCATATTTCTTCAGCATTGCGGCTTGGGCTGGGGAAGGAGCTTTTAGAACTGGAGGATGATTAACAGGGCTCTCGTCTCCGCTTCCTGATTCGGGAACGTTGTTAAAGTATGAGAACAGGCTGTAGAACTCCTTTTGAGTTAGAGGATCGTACTTATGGTCATGACATCTTGCGCAACCGACCGTTAGTCCAAGCCAAGTATCGGAGGTGGTCTCAACTCGATCAATGACATTCTCGATTCGCCATTCTTCGGCGATTACTCCGCCTTCGGTATTGATTCGGTGGTTTCGATTGAATCCAGTAGCGATCTTGTCATCTAGGGTTGGGCTAGGAAGTAGGTCTCCAGCGATCTGTTTGATCGTGAATTGATCGTAAGGCATTCCGCTATTGAAAGCGTCGATAACCCAATCTCTCCATTTCCACTGGAATCGCTCCCAGTCTGCTTGGTAGCCATTGCTGTCGGCATATCGGGCATAGTCAAGCCAATCCATTGCCATTCGTTCGCCATAGCGTTTGGAAGCGAGTAGCCGGTCTACGACTTTTTCGTAGGCTTTTGGTGATTTGTCGTTGACGAAGTCTTTTACTTCTTGCGGTGTGGGAGGCAGCCCATTCAGGTCGAGGCTTACCCGGCGGATTAAGGTTCTTCGATCAGTCTCGGGCGATGGCTTCAGATTGTTTTCTTCGAGTTTTGCGAGGATGAAAGAATCGAGAGGCGACTTGGCCCAGTTCTTGAGTCTTGTGGCTGGAACGGCAGGTCTTACTGGCTTTACAAATGACCAATGCTGCTTGTATTCGGCGCCTTCTTGAATCCAAGTTGCCAACAGCTTTTTCTCTTCCGCACTGAGTATCTTGTTGCTGCTCGGAGGCGGCATGATATTGTACTTATCTTTGCTGTTGACTCGTTTGATGAGTTCGCTTTTGCCTGGTTGACCTGGCACAATGGCGGCACGACCACTATCTAACTTCTTTATGGCTCCTTCTCTGGTATCTAACCGGAGACCGGCAAGAACGGTTTTGGAATCGTGACCATGACATGCGGTGCATTTATCGATGATTGGTCGGATGTCTCGATTAAAGTCAATTTGCCGTTTAAGCTTTGTAGTCTTGGTTTGGCCGGGCAGAGCATATAGCCCTGTAGCCATCACTGCAAACGAACTAAAAACAAGGAGGTGCCGACCGAACGCCATATGGCGGTAGGTTACCTCTACGCTGTTAATTATTTTGGTCAAACGTAGTCCAATTTGACTACTATCTTGTCAATTCTGGCAAATGAATGAGGGGTCGATTATCAGCACAATTTTCGGCCCCTCAATGAACACATTCGAGCAAGTCGACTTTGGTCTATTTTCCTGCTTTTACGTCGAATTTCGTTTGGACAGTTTTGACCATTAGCCATTTGCGACCGACGAGTTTCCATGAGTCAACACCCACCTCATGAATAGTTGTCGTCCCATTTTTGCCGGTTAACTTCAATATGAAATCAAATTTAACGTCAACAATGCCACTGCGCGTTGTTGAGCCAAGATGCTTCATGACGGGTTCGGCCTTCATTGAATTTTTTATCATCGGGACCACCTGACCTAAAAAATCGTCTCGCTTAGTTGGCTTCCCAGACGGGTCGACGACAATGAAATCAGGTGCAAAGAAATCGGCAAAAGCTTTGGTATTAAGGGCCGACATGGCTTTTTGAAGGGCTACATATCGAGTCTGAATTACTTTCGGGACTCCTTCCGCAAATGAAAGCGAGCTAGCGATGATCATTAGCCCCACGAGTAGAAATTTGGTTTTCATAATTTGAGAATTCCCAAGAATTCAATACATCAAAGCATCAAATTTGATACTTTGTCAACCCTCGTTTGCGAATCCTCATCGTAAAGATTTTGATACTTCTCTACTTGTCGCCGTCACCGTCGATCACTTCAAACATTTTCCGCAATCGCTCTTTCTCTTCCCTTTGCATTTCTCGGTCCTTAACTTCGCTTAGATAAGCTTGGCTACGTTCCTTTTCTCGCTTTTTCTGCGCCAGAGCTTCTTTGGCAGCCTTTCGGTCTTGAATTACTTCTTGGAATTTGATTCCACCCGAGCTGGTGAGCACTTGGATCGAACTTATGGTTCCCATCAGTCCAAATAGTCCGACAAATCCGTTTTTGCTGACTAGCCAATAAACGATAAGAAGCGGTGACAGAATGAGACCAAGGTGACCAACCGCCCTAGTTGACTTAAATTCAGTCATGGAACGGTTGAGGATTGCTCGCAAGGAATTTCCTCCATCAAAAGGAAAACTTGGAATCAAGTTGAGAAATCCTAAGAGGATATTTAATGTTCCGATAGTGTGAATAATGAACATCTGTTTGTCGCCAATTGAATCGAATTCGAATCTAGTCTTGGTTAGAAACGAGATGGTTAAGCAAAGAATTCCGACTACAAAGGTGACCGTCGGTCCGGCAAGCGAAATTACCAGAGCCTGGGTTGGATTTCGGTATCCACTTGACGTCGCGAAGCCGCCGAACCCGTGAAGCATGATTGACAGTCCCGTCAATTTATAGTGTCGCGCGGCAAATGCGTGACCAAGCTCATGAAGTAGAACCGAGACAATTACCAACAGAATGTATTCGAGAGTTAGGATTGGACCTAGACCATTGTCTCGAAGTAGTGGCAAAAGAAAGAATATAAGGGAAATGTGCAGGCTAATCGGAATGCCAAACATTTTTCCGACGCGAACCGACCAGTTGAGGATTTCGTTGAGTTTGGAGAGATTCATTTTGTACGTCGGGGACAACCTAATTATGGGTTGAATCCGATTCGTCTTAAGGTTAAGAAACTTAAAGTTTGCCTTTATAAAGCCGATTGAAAACCTTGGCTGGGTCATATCCAATTTTGCTCGGGAGTTCGGTCCTTCCACTCCAGGCATAGTCAGCGGCTAAAACCATTGCGGAAAACTGTCCGAGGTTCTTGGACATAACATTTTCGTTGCTTTCATATCCAGCCCAAGTTGTCTGAAGTGTGCCTGCTCCAGCCGAGATTGCGGCTAGATTGAATCCACGGATGTTTTCCGGCTCAAACCATGAGGAGGCTATTGGGCGGAATCCTTCGTTCTGAAAGAGTTCTAGGGATTTTTCATAGAGCTTTGGATCGGCGTTCTTTTGGTAGTGCCAATCACAAATGTATGACCCTTTTGGAATTGAGAGCCGTCGCTCCTTTGCCTCTTCCGGTGTTTTGGCCCTGTGAGGAGCAGCTCCCTCTTCGGGGGCAATCAATTCATCACCCCAGAGCATCATCGTCACTTTGTTTTGTTTGGCTATCGATGCAAGAAATGGCATTTGAATTTTCCAGAGCTTAGTTAATAGTTCGGGATCCTTTGGAAAGCCGCGAAAATCGACTTCATCAAGACCGACGTGAATGGTTCTGGGTTTTGTTACTTCTATGACTTCTTTCCAGAGCTTTGAGTAAAGTTGTTTGACTCTCGGCTTTCTCGGGTCGACGGCAAACGGAACATTTGGATTCAAAAAGAGGTCTCGGTTTGCCCCGTTGTTGTTGAGCCATTTGACGTGGCCAAAGCTTTGGATGAGGGGAATCACTTCGACTCCGACACTTCGATACCATTCACACAGTTTGCGTAGGTCCTCGCGCTTCATGCTAATGCCTCTTTTTAGGTTCGGGAGGCACTTCCATTCGGTTTGTTCACATTGAAGGACGACTTTGTTGAAACCGAGCGGAAGGAGCACTCTGGTCCAGAGCTTCTTGTGGAATGCCAGGGCCTTTGGACCGACAAAAAGGTGAACTCCTCGCCACGTAACTTTGGGTCGCACTTCTACTGAGCCAGTGGGCAGGATTTTTGCACCATTGTTGATCTTGGTTAAGCGGGATAAATACTCGACTGCCATCGTTTGGTTGAATCCCGGCTTCGACAGGATGCCAATTTGCTGGCGAGTAATCGAAATCTTGAAACCTTCTTTGTCATCTTTATAGAAGCGGATTGGTGGACTGAAATTCTTTGCGTCGGCTTTTCCGGACTTAAAGATGCCTTCGGCAAAGTTGTTTGGGATCTCGCAGATGACGGGTCTGGTCCACTTGAGGGTGCTTGCGGTCGGCTTTGGAATTAGGGGGAAGGGGCGAAATTGGGTCGCAAGCAAAGGCATTATCAGCGTTGCGATCATAGCCGAATACTACCATTCTGCTGCCATGTTCAGTAAGATAAATTGAAGTGACTGAACTTGAGATTCTTCGACCGTCCTGTGCTCCTATTCCGATTGGACCATATAGCCCAATGATTCGAGTTGGGAACATGATTTGGGGCTCTGCTCTGGCGGGAGTAGAGGCGGGAACAGGGATATTAGTTGGCGACACCGCCTATGAGCAGACCCGGCAGACATTGAAGTTGGTTTCCGGAATGCTTTACGAGTCGGGTTCTGGACTCCATTTTGTAGTGAGTGTGACCGTCTATTTGAAAGACATTGCTGATTTTGCCGAGATGAATCGGGCATATATTGAAGCTTTTGGTGAGTGCCAGCCAACGAGATCCGTTGTTTCGGTGGTGGACATTCCTAAACCTGGCGCAAAGCTAACGATGAACTTTGTGGCGGTGACAAAGGATTAGGCGGATTTATTTTTGATCATCTGGGGTTTAAGAGATTGTGATCATTGCAGCTTTAATACTTGGCTTTAGTTCTGGAGTTCAAGCTCGGTTTGAGAAGCAGTTTGAGATCTCCTTGCCGACCAAGGGTCCGATTCACATTGCGCAGTTTGACCCTCAGACAAGTAATGTTGCATTTACCACACCAGCACTTGCCGGGAAGTCCAATCTATATCTGCTTCAAAACAAGGAGCGAAGAGTCTTAAGCTTAGGACTGATCAACTACGTTTTTGGACGAGTTGATTGTCTTGACGGAATATTAGGCATTGGCCAATTGGCAACTGGATCTAACCGCATTTATTTCTACCGAATGACTGACGGGCTCAAAATTGGGGAAATGCTGTGGAACGACAAAAAACGCCGTATCGGCAAGATAGTTCAAGATGGCGAACAAATTGTCGATCTTAACGGTAGGTTAATAGTCAAAAACCCCACTCCAGATTTTGGTAAGCCTTTGGCTGCATATCTGGGGATTCTCATTTGGAATGGGCAGAGGCGTCTTTCGATTGTTGGGCGGGGCGATGTTCCTAACGATGCTAAAGATGTTGTCGAACTTTCAGGTGATTGGAAAAAGGGCAATCGGCATTGGATGAGCAACTATGCTATGGTGTTTGATCATGTATTGGGCAATCCGGATACAGGAGCTTTTGCCGTTTTTGAGCGAAACAGTAGGGACAGCGTGATCGCCGCGATCTATACAAAAGACTTCAAGCGAATTCCAGGAGATACCTTCAATGCGATTAGCATTGGTCCCAATGGCATTATTTGCTGCAATCAAAGGCTGACGGGCAGCAATGAGCTTGCAGGAACCGGCGAATTTCTCTGCCTTGATGCAAATTCGGGTGCACTTAAGTGGCGCGGAAAGCAAGCGGGTAGTTGGTTTGGTGACTATCTTATTGCCAATGTATTCCAATCCAGTACTTTGGATTTTTGGCCCGGTCAGGCAATCATTAGTGGCAAAACAGGCAAGGTGATCGGGAAAATGCCAATGGAACCGAAGGGGATGTTGGTTTCTGGGAAAGATGGGAATTACTGCTATTCAGTGTCGAAAAGCAATTCGCTTATGGTTTATCGGATGAGCTTCCGTTAGCGCCCCATTGCGTGAAGATGCCATGTTTTTCCATGGATTTGAGAACGTGGTTCACGTCTTCTAGACGAGTGGAGTATCGCAATTTCCCGTTGACTTTGGTGAGATTCATTCCTCCATTTGCACCGCTTTTCATAACCAACGCAACTAAGATTGGCGCGATGAGCGAAAAAGCTGCGTACGCAAGCATTGATTGACGCGGATTGGCGCGAAAGCCTCACAATTCAAGAATTTTGAGGATTGACTCCTTTTCACCTTTCTTTGCTCCTTGTAAGAACGGACGAACCATTTTTGAGTGCCTAGATTGGTACTTTAAAAAAGTGAACCAAGAAATGAGGCAAAACGTGCATATACAGACCAAAAGCGTCCACGCAATGATTCCAAACGGATCAAAAAGAAAGGTTTGAAAGACAAGATAGAGGGCCGGATTCATCCAAAATGGACTCAGAAGCACCCAACCAAAACAACCAAAAGTGAATGGATTAAGAATATCCCTTCGGATTTCTTTGAACAGCTCCTTTCTCGTCCCCTTCAGCGTTGGATCCCTGGTCATATCTTAAAATACACCTTGTGCGACCTAACCGTTTCGGGCTTTTATATACGCTCGCCAATCCCAGTTCTCGGGATCGTCGCAGACTCGAATAGGGAAATCGTTTCGAGTGCGAAACGACAGATCAGCCAAGCGAGTTTGAAACGCCGAGCTTGATCGGAAGTCTTGGTCTCCGTAGTCTTTAGTTCTATTGCAAAGGGCGCACACTGCGCGCAAATTGATCGGCCGGTTTCAGCCGCTGCCTGAATGGTCAATTGTGGTTGCTTTTGCTCCACATTGTTGGCACTTGTTTCCTTCTCGTTCGATGACTTTGAGCCTTACCCGTTCGGGAACTAGCGCGTCTCGACGAGGGTAGCCGCCGCCGAGGATATACCAGAGCTTTTGCCCGAGGGCGGCTTGCTTCTCGGGACCTAGGATTGCATTGGTAACTAAAGCCTGGCGGAATTGGCGCACGAAGGCTGAAATCTCACGACATTCTCCGGAACAATAGGGGCTCTTGCCTTCTCCGACGAGGCGGTCACAATTGGGACAGTTGGCAGGATCGACCGGAATGGTCTTATCGGATATCCGAAGTTTGAATTCGGTAAAGAGTAGGTTGAGAACCGCTCGGGTGCGCAACTCAATGTCAGATACGGTATCTAGGAGATCCGGTGCAGGTAGGGCTTTCCTCAGATCCTGAAACTTGACTTCCGACATCACACCCTATTGTATCAATCGAAAAAAAATTGAGCCCAAAAATGAGCTCAATTATTGCAGAAGACTATTTCTTCTTTCCCATATCGCCCTTGGGGGCTTCGGGTGGTCGATTTGCGGTTGTTTTGGCTTGCTTCGCCTTAAAAGCGTCTCCGCTTCCTGACGAGGTTTTCTTAGGTTTTCTATCTCCGATGTTGGTTTACACTCCTTGTTTACGAATCCGTTGACTCGATTTTTTAGGTGCGAGTTTGCCAACGGTTTGTTCTTTACTGCCTGACGAGTTAGGGGTGTTGCCCTTTAATTTCTCGAGAGCAGCTTTGATGTCGGCTTTTGAAGGTCGATCCATAGCTTAAGTTACTCCATTCCTGGACAAATGTTGCTTATTTTGTTCGAGGAAGCATGTTCCAATCTGCAAATGCTTTCACCAAAGCAACCTGAGCCGCTCGCTCCTCTTGGGGCGCTGCTGGACCTCCACTGACCGCAGTTACGAGCGGTGTAAGGAGAATTGCGCCGGCAACTCTGAGTACATTCGACTTCTCATCGCTTCGACCTGTTATATTTGTGCGGTTGTAGATTACATTGCCGGTTGCCACGTCTAAAACATAAACATTCACGGTGGCGGTGGAAATTGTTTTCGGACCTGCGTTTACCCAGATGCTGCGGGTGTGCCACGAGGTCGTACCGTAAATAACGACGTTTGCGCGAAGAGTGTCTCCAAAGGTTCGCAATATAGAAGTGTTGATCAAGCTTTTGACGGTGGGAGTTCTGTATTCTGCCACTGTCCAGTTTGAATGGGCAACTTCGTAAGAAACTGTCGCATAGTTTGCCTTTTGGGCAATCTCAGAAACCGTTCTATAAACCGACTTCCTAGCGGTATCCGTACCCTTTTCGAATGCCCATGGATAGGCAATGGCTGAGCCAGAAACCGAGTTCTGGACTTGATTACTTATCTGGAACGGCTTCGTAGGTGAAGCAGACGCTGCCGAAAATATGACAAAACCTGCTAAAGTCGTCCAATTAAAATGCCTTGTATTCATGGTGAAGGAAATCCTCTCTGATCTATGGACCGCCAATTTAAGTCGATCCATACTCCTAATGACTCCGAATTAATGAAGTCATGACCATCCATGAATCACTGGTCACGATTTGGCTCCTTTGAGCGACGGTTTTCTCCTCGATCAATAATGCCCGTACGCAAATAGCAATTAGCCAGACCTTGGTCCAACGACAGAACTCATGCCGATAGCCGCCTTTCCATTTTGCTTGGTTCCATTTCCATCGAACCAACTGACGGATATTTCTTTGCCCGGTACGGAACCTGGATAAAGATATGGAGGTATGACCAATCCAAACGCCTCGGCAAGGTCCTTGCTCCAGGTGTTCTCTCCAGGCAACTTCCCGTAGCCTCGACTTGTCATATTTTGGGAAGGAACGAATATTTGATTAGGATCTGGGCTTGACAATAACGTCGCTTGATTTTGTTGGGAGTTGAGAATAATGTTTCTCGTTGCAAACACTTGTGACATCTGGAAGTTAATGAGGATCACAGGTGAGGAAAATGGCGTTACGATGGTGTTGCAAAGCAGATAGAGGTTTCCGTTTCTAATGCCAGACTCTTTTCCGAAGAATACGACTCCTCGGTTTCCGATGCAATTAGGATCTTTGACGATTCGATTGCCGATCAAGACTGCATTTGAGTTTGGGCGAACGGTATCCCAGGCTTCGGGCAGGTCAATTTCCCGATTTGCGGAATCATGTATGTAGCAAGACTCCACTTGAAGATAATGCGTTCGGCTTTTTACATTGTGCCCAGTCAGCGAGCGAGCGACTTCACAATGACTTAGGTAGGCGCTTGTTCCACCAAGGTAAAGGTTGTGGTTAAAACCGGGATCACTTAGATTGCCATTGCCTTCAATTCGACAGTATTCGATGCGTTGGTTTGAGCCTGCGGTTGGATTATCAGTTTGTCCATTCGACATGATTCCCATGTCGTTGCCATGAATGATGCAATCGCTCACAGTGACGTCATTTGCGGCTTGGATTCTGATCCCTGCTCCGTTAAACGTTTGGTTGTGTGCGTCTGACAAGTTGAGGTTCTGAATCTTGGCTCCGGTTCCGGTCGGGTCAATTTGGATAATGGCGCGAGGTACAGACCCGGCACCGGAGTAATCAAAGCCGGTACCCGTTACGGTAACTGGCTGGCTATTGACTCCCCGAATCGTTATCGAAGGAGTTTGAATTCGAACCGCAGTGCCGGGATATCCAGATGGATCTGGATAAACCAGAATCGTATCGCCAGTATTCGCAACTGCAACCGCCGCTTCGATTCGGGCAAACACTTTGCCTGGTCCGACTTCGAGATTTGCACCTCGGATTGTTATTGCCAAAAATATAGGAATCATTGAGCCTTCTGGACTCTATAGTAGCGATCAACCTAGGATGTGTCAAGGGAAGTCTATAATACAATTGCCTTATGTTAGGAGTACTGGGACTTGTCGTCATGAATCTTTCGCCAAAATTGGTTGTTCATCAGCTTAATAATGGTCTTGCGTTGACAAAACAAACTCCTGCTCCGTTGTATCGAGATCCGATTTTTGATGGAGCTGCCGATCCGGTTTTAGTTTGGAACCCATTTGTGAAAGCGTGGTGGATGCTTTACACTCAGCGGCGAGCTAAAGCTGAGGAACGGGGAGTTGCTTGGTGCCACGGAACAGAGGTCGGTGTCGCTGAATCTAAAGACGGCGGCGTGACATGGGTTTATAAAGGTACTTTGCCGCTTAGTCACCCCGATAAGGGCTACTCATTTTGGGCGCCTGACATCATTCGTGATAACCGAGGACTCTATCACATGTTTGTGAGTTATGTTCCCGGTGAAGCAGTTACCCATAAGGATTGGGGTGGGCATCGATACATCTTTCATTATTCGTCGAAGAACTTGAGTGCTTGGAAGTTTGAGCGTAGAGTCCCTTTGGAATCTGATTATTGTATTGATCCATCTCTTGTTCAACTGCCGAATGGGTCTTGGCGCATGTGGTACAAGGACGAAGGACATGGCTCAAAGACTTTCGTTGCCGAAAGCCCCGATCTAAAAACTTGGAAGGCGGTAAATGATCCGGGAGTTTCGAAACTTTATGGTGAGGGACCCAAAACGTTCCAGTTCAAAGGTTCCTATTGGATGATTAAAGACCCTAATAGTGGTCTCGATGTTTACAAGTCACCAGACTTGGATTCTTGGAAGTATCAAGGCAAGATTCTTGATAAGCCCGGGAAGCGGAACGATGACGGCACGATTGGCAAGCATGCCGATGTTATCGTATGTGGTGAGCGAGCTTTCATTATCTATTTCACCCATCCGTACGGGCAAGACTTTCCCGACAAAGACGGATTTATGCCTCTGCCGGCAAAGATTTCGGCGGTTCAAGCGGCGGAATTAGAAGTGAAGGATGGCAAGTTAGTTTGTGATCGGGATAAGCCGTTTTTGATTCGGCTGACACCGCCGAAATAAATCCAATTTGATTGTATGACTAAGAATCCCAGGTGTAAGGATTATTTCCTTTTGCCCAGAGATACGAAACGAGTTGTCCATGGTGATAGGACTCGTGGCGGACTAGGTATCGGAGCATCTCACTGAGTGGCACTTGCTCAAGTTCCATGTAGCTCGCAGTATCAGCCGAAACTTCGACTGATGCGGCCAAATCTT
Source organism: Armatimonadota bacterium (assembly GCA_037141835.1). Taxonomy (GTDB): domain Bacteria; phylum Armatimonadota; class Fimbriimonadia; order Fimbriimonadales; family Fimbriimonadaceae; genus Fimbriimonas. The sequence goes on from JBAXBU010000030.1 coordinate 12,833, forward strand.
CTTCCGTCCGCGATTCCAAAAACTGTAAGGTTTCGGTGCGGACTGTCGTGAGCATCTCAATTAGTTCATTGACGGTGTTCAATGAATCCAAATCTTCTTCAATCTTCGAGTATGGATGCTTTGGCTTTCCTTGCAATCGGTCCATTATTTGGATCTCAGTTCCGATGATTTCCTTGATTTGACCTTTGATGGTTCTCATTTCTTCGGCTGGCGCCCAACCGAGAATATCATCGGATAAATGAGGAAAGACTTCGGCTAACTCTTTTCGAGTTGAAAGGAGACTGGCTCGAATAAGGTCAGCGGTTGAGTTCATGCCTTCCCTATCCAACGAAGGTCAAATCCTGCTTCAAACAGTCGGTCACGAAGTTGCCCAGTATGTTCTTGAATGTGCCGAAGGTTGACCAACATATGATCGAGTTTTGGCATTGTGTACCAAGAAAACCCACTTTCTTGACTGTCTAGATCGAGCGTTTCGATTTGGTGATCAACCAATGAATCGACGAAAGCTACAAACTCAAGCATCTCATCTTTAGATGGAGGGGTGACTTCAGTGGCATCCTCAAAGATGTTCTCGTAGTCGTCTCGGTACTTCTCCCAGGGCTTAAACTCCTCTCGGGTTTGGAGCAAGTACATATGGCTGTAATACAGGGTGTGATATGCCATCCGCCAGAAGGTTCGTGGTTGTTCGCCTGAATTCCAGATTGCTTCGGGGCATATTTCGATTGCCGATCGCATCATTGCCAATGAGGCATGAAGCTGTCCCTTAAGCGCGCCTTTAATGTCCATTCGGAAAATATACCAGACAAACATACACTAAGGCTTGGGCTTCCTTAAGGTGGGATATTTTGCACCCATTGAATCAAGAATGGCCTTTAATTTTCGCCAATGATTGTTTGCTTTACCTGGATTTAGTGGACCGAGATCTCTCTTCTCATATGGATCGAGGGCTAAGTCGTAAAACTCAGTTCGGTCATCTTCGTAGTAATGAATCGTTTTGATGTTGCCATCCAACATCGCACTTGAAGGGTGATTTCCCGCGCTATGGTACTGCGGATAATGCCAAACGAACGGACGTCGTTGCTTAAATTTGCCTCCAATCAGCGCGGAAAGGAATGAACTTCCGTCCATTGCTTTTGATTTACTTCCCGCAGCATCGAGGATCGTCGCCGTAAAGTCCATCGATATGACTGGCTCATTGATTACTTGGCCGGGCTTGATTTTTGCCGGACAGTATGCAAAGGCTGGAACGCGAATACCGCCTTCATATTCAAGACCTTTTCCCGCCCTCAGAGGTTCATTGTTGGTGACTCCGCTTAATCCACCGTTGTCGGATGTAAAAAGGAATATTGTATTAGCCAGTTTGCCGGTGTCGTCTAGGTTCTTGGCAAGTCTGCCGATATTTTGGTCAAGGTTCCAAATAAGAGCGGCATACTTAGCATTCTTCTGCTTTTGAGTTTCGGTTTTGAGGTTTGCAAACTGTTCGATGTCTTCTGGCTTGGCTTGAATTGGCGTATGTACTGCATATTCAGGGAAGTACAGAAAGAATGGCTTGTCACTTGGTTCGTTGATTAGCTTGATTGCTTCCAATGTCAATCGATCGGTGAGGAATTCGCCGTCCTTTACGTCGTCAGGCATCGGATTGACATTCTTTCCGAATGGTGCGATGTAAGAACCGGGTTGCCCCACATGACTGCCACCTATGTTTACGTCAAAGCCTTGGTCGGTTGGGCGAAATCCGTCACCACCAAGGTGCCACTTTCCAATACTCCAGGTTCGATAGCCTTGCTGTTTCAAGTTTTCTGCCAGGGTAATTTCGGATAGAGCAAGTTGGTTGTTGATCTCTGGGGTGTCCATCAATCCATCACTTGGACGGTCGCCAGGAATCCAATCGGTGATTCCAACTCGAACCGGGTTTTTTCCGGTCATTATTGCCGCGCGAGTCGGTGAGCAAACTGGGTGCGCACTGTAGGCTCTGGTAAAGCGTACTCCTTGGGCCGAGAGTCGATCAATGTTGGGAGTTTTGTATAAGTCGCTTCCGGCGTATCCTACATCTCGCCACCCCATATCGTCGACTAATACAAGCACAATATTTGGTTTCGGGGCTACAAAATAGGTTACCAAACCCAGGGTCGCTAACATGATCGAATTATACTAGGCATCAACCCGAACCGAAAGAAGCCGAACTGGCAGTTTTGAGTCGGGGTGGGGCATATACGAATGCGGTTCGGCGCTCCAAAACGTAATACTTTCACCTTCCTGAAGTTCAACACGATGTTCGCCTACGCCGACAATTGCTGCTCCTTCCAAAACAAAAACGTGCTCTTCTCCGGCATGAGACCTGGTCTCGCTTGGCGACGAAATCTCTAAAATGGTTGGCTTAATTCTTCCTTGTTCAAGACGGCTACCGAGAATATTAAGTGGCGTTGCATCGGGCAAGCTGGATCTAATTTTTTGGTCCGTTTGAGCAGGCTCCGGAAGAAGCCCCTCATCGAATCGGGCTAAGTCGAACCATCGATCATCTTGTTTGAGGTGGACTGCATACGGAAGACCATCGGCGCTTCCTGATTGCACGAGATTTTCGAGATGTAAGCCTAACACGGTTGCGACTTTAAGGTAGGTGCTACGGCGAGAAGTTCGTCCGGCTTCGACTTGGACAACGGAAGTCTTGCTGATATTGGCGAGATCTGACAGCTGTCGAATCGAAAGACCCTGTTGAAGTCTAACTCGCTTTAGACGAGTTCCGGCTACAAGGCGTGCTTGTTCTCCCCATGATCCGCTTTCAGCTCCCACAGTCCTATTTTGGCACTACAAAGGCATTCACCATTGAGTTCGTAACTTTTGAAGCAGCTTCCTTGGCTACCAACGCCGATATTGAATCCCATTGCTTCCTTCGGCAGTGCTTGGAAAGTAGTAGTAACTTTTGTTGAAGGACTGGTTCGAAAAGTGGGTCCAGTCAGCGGAACTGTTCCCTCCAGTGATGTAGTTGCTTGTGCCGGTGATTGGGTTGATCGGCAATTTTTCTAAATATGGACCGTTCCAAGTTGAAGGATCTAGTGCAATTTTGGTCCATGCGGTGCCCATTTGTCCGCGCTTCCATCCCTTCGCCGGTGGTGTCGATTTGATCAAATCGGTAACGTCAACCGTTAGTCCCGTATCCGCTTCACACCGGTCTCCGGCGAGGCGAAGAATCATGAGGCACTTTGCCAGCGACGATTCTTTGGCTCGCCGAGTTGAATTGGTGAATTTTGGAATGGCAATTGCAGCAACGACGGCAATGATGATGATGACAATCAGCAACTCAACAAGCGTAAATCCACTTTGCTCCCTAGTCTTCCTCATCCCTCTGATTTTCGGAATTATATCCCGCTTAAATTAGGTGCAATTGACATGGAAATGCTCTCAGCATTGATGATCAATGTTGAGAGCATTAACAGGTACCTAAGCTGACTTTCGTCGTCGTCTTAAGAGCAGCCCAATACCGCCAAGCATTGCAACAAGGGTTGTTGGCTCTGGAACTGGCGAGAATCCACTGCCGGATAGGAAGTAAGCACCCATGTTAAAGTATCGGGAATCGGGTTCGTAGCTCGAAATGTAATCACCATAACTCACAACTTGAGCAATATATTGACCAGACGACAGGCTACCATTCCAAGTGTGAATGAGCGTTGTCGCATCTTCGGTTGAAGTTCCCAGAACGGTGCCGCTCAAATCAAGAATTCGAAGGACACTTCTCATTGTTGCGCCAGCGTCGGCAACTCCTGCTTGCAAAAACGATGAACCATCGGTTGCCTTGAGCGTGATAGCTCCACCACTTGAAAAGAATGAGAAGTAGTCTTTGGTATAGCTATTCTCACCTACTGCACTGTAGTTGGTCGATGCTTTTGGCATGATGAAACCTTTGGCTATAGCTGAGTTGACCGTGCCATCGAGGTTTACGGCTAGCGAAGTAGCCGTTGCCAAGGAGTGTCCAATATTGTCATCTAGTAACGACCCAATGTCCGCGTTTCCTTGCAGCATCGCGACGTCGTTTGCATTAACCCCAGGTTTTCCTTGTCGCCAAGTACCTCGCTGTGTATTGTAAGTCGTGCCCATAATTGGGGCATAACTGCCATTTCCAGTTGCATTGTTGTTGTTACTGTAACCTGCACCGTTGTTTTCATCACTTTGGTGGGAGAGTCGCAAATGGTGACCATCTTCATGGGCAATTGCTGCGGTCATTGTTTGGGGTGACGTACCAGTTCCGTTAACCGGAAAAACCCAGTTTGTCCGTTGGCCATTCGATACCACTGCTTGTTGAGCTACGCCGACGTATGAAACTCCACCTGAGGCCCCAAACCAATCGTAAGTACCGCCAATTATGGTATGAGTCATGTACTGCTTATTGTCGTAAAAAGTCTGTCGCTGGGCATCGGTAAGCCCAGTGCCAGCCGGATCGACGGTTGTGACATTGATATTAAAGCCGACATACTTTTGAGCTGTTCTTGCCCATGCTTCTTTGATTGCGCTAATCTCAGCAACATTGAAGGTTGTTGCATCTCCATCCTGGGTGTATGCGGGGACGTTTCCAGGCGTGCTTCCTGCCCACGTGCCGTTGTAGTTAAAACCCGTGAAGTTCAAATAGATGGTGTATTTCGCACCAAGGTTGCTGTTGAGGGAAGGAGCAACTGGGTGTTGCGCTGCAGAAATTCCCGCAAGACAAAGTCCTAATGCGAGAGCCCAAGCCGATTTTGAAGTCAATAACGTAAGTTTCATAACAAGGAACCAAACAGTCGTCTCGGGATGCCCGAGACTGGTTACTACTATACAGAATAAACCTGACAGAACTTGTTAGATTTCTGTTATTAACAGCCCGTAAAGATACCTATTTAGGTTCAAATCATGTCCTTACTTGTCCGAAGAATCAGTCGTCTTCTTCCGATATCGTGGGCATAAAGTCCCACTGACATCGTTCTTGCTTATCCAAGTCGTCTTGGTGAAATTCAGCAGAAGGTACGTTAGGACATGTTTTGGAACGACATGGAGCAAAAACCTTTGAATACCTCAAAGACATGTCTGCTGGATTTATTGCTCTAGGTAGAAGAAACACTCTTGCCTCCACATTTAGTACTATTAAACATGCCGAGGATTCCGTCATAACTGCGCTGCATGCTGGCAGAGCCAGGATTGCTCAATGGTTAAGCTCCAACGCCAAGGGTGATCACCCTATTAGCCTTACAATGCAAAAGGCAGTAGGTTGGGGGGTTGATGGTGCAAAAAAGGTCAATGGATTAAAAAATGTAACAGTCATTTTGAGAAAGGACGGCCACGGATCGTTTAACGTTTTAACCGCTTATCCAGGAAGATGAGTTCTATGATTCCCAATAACCCTCTAACTGGTGTCGTTTTTAAGGATGTCTATCAACTTCATTCGGTAATTGAGGGGCTCCGAGACACAGTGTCTTTGGAAGAGCGCAAGGAACTATCAAAAGAATTGATGAACTTCATTTTGCTTGATTTGCCGCCATTGGAATTGCATCGCAAATTTGGATTGGGAAAAGACCGATGGTATTTTGGTCGACATATGTGCGCATTACTTCCAATTAGACATTTTACGCAAGTGTTTTTTGCTGGATCCATTGATGGTGATTGGGACTGTGAGTTTGAACACACTGCGAATTGGCATCTGGGAGATTTTAAGGAAATTGGAGATAAGTGGCGAGATATTTTTACCTTGGAAGAAAGAAATTTTGCGTGTGAGGATATTGCTTTCATTCTGACCTTTTCTGATAAAGGACTTGACTTGATTGGTTTAGTCCTAGGTCCGTCGAGCGGCTGGCCGTCCTCTGAAGCGTCAAAGCCATTAAGGAAGTTTCCTTTTCTTTCAAAGAAAGAATATTTAAAGGATGAATCTATTGGTCCCCGGAAATGGTTGATCAATATTTGCAAGGAGCTCTGTCCTGACCGTCAAACATAATCCTACTGGCTACCTTCCATGATCATTAAACTTTCGCATAACTACCATGTAAATAGGCGATTTCAGCCAATAACGGCGCGGACTTCTTCCTTCCCGCGTTTGTTCACTCGCCAGATGTAGGCGTCGAGAACATAATGGGTCACTTGTGGCATGGTTAGCAGCGGCACCAAGATCGCCAAAATGGTTGCAGAGGCGGCAACATGATACGAGCCAAACAGGTTCGTATGCTCTCGCCACACAAACCAATCCCATATGGCTTCCTCAAAGTAGGCGACAGCAACGAGTGAAAGAATGTATAGCGGTACGAACTTGAGCTGAAAGAACTTCAGGAACCGATTTCCCCCGTGAACCTTGGTACCTCGCTTTCGATACTGGTATATCCAGATCAGAGCCATGTAGGGAATTCCGTGAGAGATGATATTGATCAGTGTGAATGTCAGGTCTCCATTGAAAAGGATAATCCCGGTTCCCCATGCGGCTGCGGTGGCAACAAGCAAAAGCACCTTTCCCGCATTCAGGCTTCCAGTTTGTTTCCAGTTTAAGACCTCTTTGACGAGAAATGCACTTAGGGCAACGATATAGACGAATCGACAAAGATATTCCGGCCAAACGACCGGAATATGAACGACCTCGAACTCGCTGAACCATTGGAAATTGCGCGTGTATGTGTGCCAATAAACGAGCGGATAAATGGTCGCAATGTAGATGGCGACCTGATCGATTCGGTATCCGAGATCTCCGACAGGTTCGCCCCGACGATAAAGCATCAGAAAACCGTATTGTTGGCGCACAAAGTGATAGATCGCAAAGTAGGCAACACATGACCAGAAGAAAGTTGGCCCAGCGAACGCATAGATGGCAATTCCGCCGAGCCAGCACACCGCAGGAACGAATAGGTAAAGCTTCTTTCGGCGATGAAACTCATCTTTATCGAAATAGGTCCGAAACAATGAACTGTATACATGGGCAACATCAATCCCAAGCACCAGTAATATCCAAAGCCAAGTTGGAGTTTCACTGATCGCTGCGATTTTGTTTCCGAATGCGAGCACAATCGCCGTGATGACCACGGGCGGACCGATGATCGCGCTCAGGTCAAACTTTGGTGAATATATCCACGGAGTTGCTATTCGCATTTAAACAAGCGGCATGTAAAGTTCGGTGATGAGTTGGTTTGGTGGGGTATCGCTTGGGTCGTTCACATAGACTTCAAATGCAGGATTTTCGCTGATCTTGCGTCGAACGGTGTTCTCGCAATATGACGTGAGGTCTGACCAAACTGGCGCCAAGTTTTCGTACGGACCAGTAAATGTTGTCGTTGCGTACTCGCCACCCTTGAGCTGGTCGAGGATGAGGCTGAGCCCGCCGCTGTCGGTTACTTGGTAGTCCGCCGGAATCTCGACGCAGGCTGCGGAGCGGAGCTTTGCGGTCGGAACCTCGTCGGGATTGTCCCAATAGATTCCTATCATTCGCTCGACTGGAACGTTGTGGGATTCCACCCATCCCCAGAGTTTTTCAAATACGCCTCCAATTAGGTCGTACGAACCGGTATGGCGGAGCATAACGATGCGAATGGGCTCGATTGTTGTTACTTGTGCGTTCATGTTGTAATTCGTATAATACTGCTTTTATGCCTCACAGGATGCGGAGGAAATTGAAGGGTAGGATCGACGCATTTTTTCAATAACATAGAACATGTAGTAATACCATCGGCATGCAGACCAGAGTGCAATTGCGAGCAACGCGAGGTTTTGCCACGACGGATTTTGAATAAGGAGACCGATGGATGCGATAATCGCAAGGACGAGGAATAGCCATCCTTTTAGGTGAATAGCTACGGATGATTTTAAGTCACCGAAAAATCTCATGTCGACTTACATTGTACGAGCGATTTTGACGGTGCTCCAAGCCCTTCGTGCTATCCCGCCCAGTCGATTTCAATTCCTCGTGCCATTAGGAGTTCTGAGAGTTGGCCAACATGACCCTGGATATGCCTCAAATTAACGAATTGGTGTTCAATTTTTGGGACATTTGGATACCAACTGTAGCCCGAAGACTTTGCTTCAAGATTTAGATTCTCGACGGCATTGGGCATCAAGTCTACGATGTAATCAATGTAATCAAGAACTTCCCTCTTTGCGTACGGTTCTTCCACTTTTGGATTGTTCCAGAGAATCACGCAGTCTTTGCGATGCTTGCTCCAAGGTTCAAATGATTTTGAGTTTTGAGCTAAGTACAGGTGAGTGTAGTAGGCCGCGTGGTAGGCGATTCGCCATGTATTACGAGGATGAGTGCCCTCTAGCCATAGGTCATCGGGACATCGCTCAACGGCTTGGCGGAGCATATCGAACGAGGCTTTGTATTGGCGGATAAGTCCGGCTTTTACAGAATTCATAATTAAGATTCTACCAAGACCCTTAGTGCTCCGATTCGAGCCTATTTCTGACAATGTCGGATAGTGATTTGCCCGACTCAAGTGGATTCTCGACCCACTCGCGTACCATTACCAACCACTCGATTCGCGCCCTAGTCTCGAGAATTGTTGAGACAGTAGCCAGAACTCCAAAATAATCACCAATTGCTTCATTTTTTGGAATGAGTTCCTCGCACTTGGTTAGAAATACTTTCAAACCTTTGATCGAGTCTTCGATGAAATCAAGTCGACTTTCTTTGTCAACCACGCCTAAGAAGAAGAATCTCAGCCGAATAAGGTCCGCTGAATGAAAGATATCGGGAAGCGGAATTGGTGGCGTGATCCAAGCCTGAAGTGCGGATACGCCAGCCTCTGTAATTTGAATCAGCTTTTCATCATCCTTAACTGGACTTGGGATGCTTTCTAAAAGCTCGAAACCGAGCAGTCGGTTCGCTACGGAATAGGCGGTACCGGCTCTCGACTTGTAAAACGACGATTCAGAAGATGAAATCTCCTTCATGATCGCGTAAATCGAACACGGACCCCTAAGCCAGGCGAATCCGAGAACAGTCATTTCAATAGTTGATAGTTTTCGGTCAGTCATTTAGATCCGTGGCGATTCCCCACTACATATTATCGTGAATTTTTTTAGTTTAGGGAACCAACTGATTCTGACATCTATATATTACAATTTGTAATAAGGACACCATATGATACTTGCTGCAACCATTTTCGCTTCATGCTTGACACTCCAACCAAAGCCAAATGTTGGCTTGACACCTGCACTTGAGGGCTTACCGCGTCGTGGCGGGCTTGGCATTTCGTTTGCACCTATTGCCCCTGACCAGGTATCTAAACTTGGCTTAAAGCCGGGCGAAGGTTTGATGGTGCTGAAATTAGTTCCCGGCTTAACAGGAGAAAAAGCGGGCTTCAAAGAAGGCGATATCGTTTTAACTTTTGATGGCAAACCAGTGGCTCCAGGAGTCATTGGTGCGCTTGTTCGGGACATGCTGGTCAACCAAATAATCAAGTTCACGGGAATGCGAGACGGAAAGCCGCTCGAGTGGAGTTCTCCACTCGTTGAGAAGCCTCGGGATCCGGGCAACAAGAACTATGAAGTTATTTACAGCGACGTCGTGAGTTATGGCAAGCGCATGCGAACCATCATCACCAAGCCGAAAAAGACTGGCAAGTCACCGGCACTGTTTTTCATACAAGGATTCTCGCCAGTTTCGTATGATTACACCCTCGCTACGGCAACTGGAGATGTCTCGACGATCGATGGTCCTATTCTCAACGACTTTGCCAGCAGCGGATTTGTTACGCTTCGAGTTGAGAAGCCAGGAGTCGGGGATAGTGAAGGCGGGCCATTTGCGCCGATGGATTACACAACTGAGTTGAATATCTATCGACAGGCACTTAAACAGCTGAAGGGACTTGAAGCCGTGGACTCAGATAAGGTATTCATTTTTGGCCACAGCATGGGAGGAGCTTTCGGACCAATGGTCGCAGCTGAAAACCAAGTTAAGGGTCTTGCGATTTATGGAACGGCAACTCGGACTTGGTTTGAATACTTGCTGGATACAATTCGATATCAGGGTCTAGTTGGTGGAAACACCTTTGAAGCTGCTGATGATGAAGCCAGACAAGGCGCAAGGATGATGGCATTAATCTTCTTGGAAAGCAAATCGCCAGAGGAGGTCAAGAAGTCGCATCCTCAATTGGCGCAATTGGTTGATGCGTTCTTCCCTGGAGGATTATTTAACGGCAAAAGTCTCGACTTCTGGAGGCAACTTGCCCAAACCAACTTCCCAGCTTATTGGAAGAAGTGTAACGCGCACGCACTTGCGGTTCGCGGATTTAGCGATTTTGTTACTTACGATCCAGATCATAAGCTTATTGCCGACATCGTGAATCGGGAGCATCCAGGCTGGGGCAAATTTGTCGTTCTGCCTGATTCTGATCACCTGTTCCATAACTTTCCGACCCAACAAGAAAGCATGAAGAACTTCCAGAAAGGCAAATTTAACAATGCATTCTCAAAGGTTATGAAGGACTGGATCAAGGATGTAATGGCCGGTAAGGCTTAGAAATAGTTCCAGTGGGGTTGATCTCAAGTCGATCTGCCCACTGGTTTCACCTTGTATTCTTTCGCCGTATCGATGCCTTTGGCAGAACCAAGTTGTACATCAAAAATGGGGTTTAGATTAGGACATTGATGAGGCTGACTAACAGCTAGTGACTTGGATATTCAAAATCGGATCAACTTTGATCACACTGATGCCCCAAAAAGTCTTCCGACCCCAGCGGTTATCGCCATTGCCAGGGCTCCCCAAAAGGTCACTCGCATGGCACCTCTCCAAATTGAAGCACCACCGGCATAAGCGGCCAATGCTCCTAGTGCAGAAAGTGCAACAATAGTCGCCAAGCTTGTCACCATACCAGCGAGTTTAATTGGTGCGAAATAGGCGGCAATGATCGGAATAATTGCTCCAACCGCAAAAGAAGCCGCTGACGCAAGTGATGCCTGAAGAGGTCGAGCCATTAGGGTTTCCGTAATTCCTAGTTCATCGCGCGCATGGGCTGAAAGGGCATCTTTGGCTGTCAATTGTTCGGCAACTTGATATGCCAGTTGGTCACTCAACCCTCGACTTATATAAATGTTCGTGAGTTCCTGAAGCTCTGTGTCGGGATCTTCAATGAGCTCCTTGCGCTCTCTCCCTATATCGGCATTCTCGGTGTCGGCTTGCGACTGAACTGATATATATTCTCCGGCCGCCATTGAGAGGGCTCCAGCCACTAATCCGGCAACTCCGGTTATCATCACCGATGAATGACTTGTGCCGCTAGCAGCCACACCGACAACTAGACTCGAAACGGAGACAACACCATCGTTTGCGCCGAGTACAGATGCACGCAGCCAACCAATTCGGTGCGCTCGATGACTTTCAAAATGCTTTGCTCTCATTTGCCCAAGTATGCCACCGGTCAAAGGATAGCCAGTGTCATGATTTTCTTTAGGTATTGACAAGTTAACGGTAAGGGAAAAATTCTCGTAACTTCAGGACACTAATCTTGGAACTGAAAGTCAGTCCCCGTACTTAGCTCCATATTTTGTTGATCGACCTGCGAAATCGCGAGCTAAATGGGATTGCAAGGTATTGTCTATTGGAACTGGTTCTCATGAAGAAATCAAGATTAGCCGCCCTTGTATTGATACCAACGATCGGTGTTGGAGCTTCAATTTCCTTACCAAGATCATTGCAAGCTCGTAACGAGTACTTGGCGGGATATCTTATCATTCCAACTCAAGAGAGGGTTGACAAGTCATTTGGTGCCGGATTCTCGATGTATATTGCGGCATGGCCTTTGTTGCGGGCTTATCCGGGTCACCAGTTTCAGACTGGACTACCCGGGACTTGGATGTTTGCTCAGCAGGAAGGAACTCCACTGAAGGATATGTATTCAGATGTTGAAGGTGGCTTAGGCTGGTGGCGAGACACCCGATTTCCTACTGAAACTCCGAAGTTCATCATGGGTGGAGTTGCACCTAATTTTAGCGACATTGCCAACGGACCTGCGCATGGTTGGGGCACATGGGATAAGCCACGAGGACTGTACGGAGTTGCGCAACTCAGTCCATGGGTCCTTTTCCCAATTGATGGATTAGACCTCAAACAAGGCACCAGCGGTGAACTCTTTGGTTATGGTTATCTGTCACTTCCGCTTTGTGAACCAAAAGCGACAACGAACGGAAAGAACATTCCTACGGGCGATCAAGCTTGGACTCTATTTTTAAACACAAACAACTTTAAAGGGCCAGTTGCATTCTTTACTCCAAACTTCTGGGCTCAAGCTCAATTAAGGAATCCAGAATGGGTGGGAAAGATGCTAGATAGTCGTCCAGTAGACCCAAATCGCCACGTTCAAATGGAAACCCAATACATTCCTTGTCGTATGGCCGACGCCTCAAATGGTGAGTCTTATGCTCGGATTGCTCCAACTTCATTCCCTCGAAATACCGACGGTCAATCAATTCTTGTTCATCAAGACACGGCATACAACAAATCTGCCCTTTGGGATTCGGTGAAAGCATGGTTCGACGGCGGTCCTGTGAGCAATGGAACAATCAATCCCTCAGGATCACATATTCGAACCTTTACTGGTGGAGGAAGTTCTTCATGGCAAGTTCACTCTACAGAATCGGGCAAGAAAGAAAAGCGAGTTCCAATTTCATGGAATTCATTTGCTACGCCTAAGGCCATTGATGCAAATACATTTGGATACGAATGGAATTTCGCCAATGCAAGGAACAACGGCAATTTGGTAACCCTTCCTGAGTACTTCCGATTAGAGAATGCTAAGGACGAGAAGAAGGCGAAATGGGTTCCGGTTTCAGCAGATCAGGTTCCGACGGATACTGGACTCCAGCAATTGAAGTTTGACACTCCAGTCGAGGAACACGAAGGCCCTTATACGACGCCAAGTGACCCGAAGAGTAGTTGGAAACAGCCGGGTCCGGTGGCTGGTCCGTTTAAGGCTCATCTTGGAAATGGGAGCGTAGTCACTTACTACTGGTATCGATTTGCCGATCAGCCTGCCTTGCTCAATGCTGACCTAACCAAAGCCGAGAGAGAAAAGATGCAGGTCAAAGTCGAAAAGCTTCACCGCTCTTGGCCGAAGAATCGCAATTACTTGGCTCCCCCGAAAATGGGCAAGCTTGCAAACATTGATCCGGCATTAATCATGAAACCACCAAAAGGACTTGAGATTGGATACGTTCCAATTGCGACCTTACATGAGTTAGATAAGCGCTGATTCAGACCGTGGGCGGATGATTGCAGATTAGCTCAACCGAGTTCCCTTCTGGGTCCCTGATGAAAATTGCCTTGGCCTGAACATTTACGAACTCAGTTTCGAAGGGTTCGATTCCACTTGCTTTTAACTTGGCCAGCCAACCATCGTAATCTTCGGGTGCGATTTCGAACGCCATGTGGTTGAAAGAAGATCTAGTCTGATCAAGCTCCGTAAATCTCCGTTTGGCAGCGGCGTGACGTTTGTAGTCAATGAGGACGAGGAAAGGTGGATGGACGGCTCTCCCTAACGGTGTCTCGCTTTCGGCGACTTTAAGAAAACAAATTGTGGGTTCGCCGGTTTGGTTTGGTTCGGCAGGGTCTTCGCTGGTTGCTTCTCCTGATAAGCTGAATCCCAAGTTTTCAATGTAGAATTCTCGAAGTTTTGGCAAGTCGTTTACATTGAGAACGATTTCTGCGATGCCACGAATATTGAGTTTTGGTGAGCCTTCCATATTTAATGCCTACGCTCGAAATCCTTGAGTTGGTAAAAACAAAAAGTTTCAGACACAAAAAAGCGATCCCATTGGATCGCTTTTTCAATTCGTTTAAGAAGTCTTTAGCTTCGAGGTTCCCCTCATATTTGCTCTGTTCTTTGCCTTCACTTTGCGGGAAGACGCTTTCATTTTGACTTTCTTGAACAGCTTTGGACGGACTTTACTAGGCATTTGATCGTATTGTACCCGAGTTTGAATCTCGGGTACTTTTTGACTTAGATCCATTACATCGATGGTGGTTGATGGAGCCCGAAAACAGCTCCACAACAGTCGGCTGCAATGGCAATGTGACCAAACTGACCGATATCCATAGGAGGATTGATGATTTTTCCTCCTGCAGCTTTAACCTTTTCACAAGTCGAAGCAAGATCACCCGCGTGAAGATAAACCATCCAGTTTGACGGACCCTGATCGGACGAAACGTTCATGCATCCAGCAACTGAGGTCTCTCCAAGGGTGAACATCGAATAAGTTCCAACTGGTTCGCCCATGTCGATATCCATTGATCCCCAACCGAATAAGGATTTGTAGAATGCTAATGCACCTTCTCGAGATGGACCCATATGCTCTAACCAGTTGACGGCCCCACCGGAAATGTCGGTTGCAGTACCGCTTGTAGGCTGGTGAATATTAAAGTGGGCACCACAACAATCGGTGATTCCGGCAACGATTCCAATATCTGGAATTTCCATCGGTCCATAAACGACGGTGCCACCTAGCTCAGTTGCTTTAGCCATGGTTGCTTCACAATTTGGGGTATGGAAGTAAAGTCCCCAGTGCGGCGGCACGCCCTCCATTTGGGGAACATTCAGATCCACAACCCCGCTGAAAACGGTATCGCCGCTTTTTAGCATCCAATAGGTCATATCTGGACCCATTGGCATTGCTTCCTTGGTCCAGCCAAAAACGTTCATGTAGAAATTGACGGCCGAATCTACATTCGGGCTGTTGACTTCAAACCAGTTTATAATTTGAGTACTCATTGTTTCACTCCTCTTTGCAAATAGCAAAAGATTTTACGGCATTGTACCAATTAAGGTCCCGGGATGGAAGAGAGTTTGGTTAAGACCAGATCAACTTTTAAGTTAGGTCACGAAGGTGGTTTGTTTCGTGCTCAACCAATCTTTTGGTTAAGGTTTGAGGCGTCCAAATGCGTTTTGCAGTCTGAATTTCCTGGCGAATGTAGATGTGCCCCAGAATTGCTATCCAATCCTCCCGGCCCTTTTCATAGAGACTTATGAGTTCATCCCATGGGGCAGTGCCAAAACCCTGATTCTCAAATAGTGTGTAGGGATGAATAGGAATCGAACCTTTAGAATCACCCTTTTGAATCTGCTTTAGGAGGGGAAACCAAGCGATTTGGCAAGCCGTGAGGTGACCAAGAGTTCGGTGGGGGGACTCACGGCAGAACCTTGCTTCTGGCATCGGATCATGTGGTTGCATCGAAGTCAAGACGACGTGATTCGCCCTGAGCTTGCCTAATAGGTTTTTCCACTTGACCTCAGTCATCTCACTTAGACCCTACTTGAGCTTTTCTTTGTACCATGCGATCAGCTTTGGAAATCCTTCGGTAAGGGTTTTGGCATCGTGTCCACCTCCGGCAACTGTAATCATGGTGTGGTCAACACCGACCTTTCCGAGGGCTTGGTCCATGATGGTCGCCTGCTGGATTGGTACGAGCATATCTTTGTCTCCGTGGATGATCATCGTCGAGGGAAATTTCGCAGATACGAAGTTTATCGGCGATAGTGCTTTTCCGAGTTCGGCTACTTTTTCTTTTGAGGCATCCTTTTTGATTCCAAATGCGGGCATGAATACCGCCATTTGGGGAGCATCAAACGGCATATAATCAGCTCGTCCCCAGTTAAGGAAATCGGTTGGTGGCATAAAAGCTCCTACCGCGTTCACGGAACTCGGGAATTGATCAACTGCGTCTTTGGCATCTGGATTTCCGTTGTCTCCGGTACCGCCAATGAGAAGTGAAAGATGTCCACCCGCGCTTGCACCTGAAATGCCAATTCGATTAGGATTGATTCCAAATCGGGTTGCGTTGGCGTGAACGTAGCGAACCGCTCGCTTTATTTGAGGGACGATTTCATTGAGCGTATATCGAGGTTGAGACCCGTGAACGACTTGAACAACCGAGATGCCTTGATCATTGAACATTTTCGAGATCAATGGGTTAATGTCCTTATGATCAGAAAACCACCCACCGCTGCAGAGCCAAATGACGCATGGTGCATTTGGCACGGGAGCCTTAAACACATCGAGAGTAAATGCAGCACCTCCATTCTTCATGTAAATTTGATCGGCAATGCGTTCCTGAGCTTGGGCTAGGGCGGCGACAAATGAGAGAACAAAAAGTAGAGGTGCGCGTTTCATATTTGCAAGCATATCACTGAAGCAGTGAATTTGATCAATTTTCAGTTATCAGTTGTTGTATGACCGAGCAAGTGCCGGACAGAGTAAGCCTGGCCAGCATGGTAAGCCGCGTGAAAACCCATATATTCCACTAAGTATCCCCACGTCCAATCGTATCGACCCTGGATTTTGTCATCATAATTTCGATTAGCTCGAGTCACTTGGGCTTTTGATAGTTCATGAACCCTTTTGAGTTCGTTCAGGACTTCTTCTGTCGTTAAGTCGAGGGTCACTGGATTGTCAACTTCGGTCGAATAGTACTGAAAAGCGGGGTCCACCAGTGGGCTTTTGATCAACATTTGCTCTTGGAAGTTCTTTGTTCGATCAATCGGGGGTTCTGTTGTTTGAACAGCCGCCCCGTAAGCGACGTGTCCGGCAAGTTCTCCGACGCTGAGGAGTTTTGGATGGGGGCGTCGCCAAAGGTCATCATCAGAAAGTCCTTCAAAAACGAGGGTGAATTCCCATATTGCGCTATCCCATGCTTTGAGGAGCAACTCAAGATTTGCCACGTCATATTATTTCACAACTAGTATCTTTTCGTCTACCTCTATAATTAATTCGGTTTGGTTGTGGTCGGCTCAAAAAGTGATTTTGGAGGTCGATGCTTTTGCAACCTATAGATTGCCGCTGCGGTATGGATTGATTGGGTCTTTACAGATTGATTTATAAGCTCCTTTCAATTGTTGGAATACTGCTTTCCTTTCTATGTGTCGTAGTTGCAGTGAAGCTGTATCCAGGCGAATACGACTTTAACCATGACTATATTTCAACTTTATTGAGAGGAAATTCCGGCCCGGGTCGGCTGCCAGCCTGTATAGGCGTTGTACTTTATTGTCTCAGTTTAGCGGCAATATTCGATCGGTTAGGAAGGACAACCGAGTTTTCCAAGTATTCGATGATCATTCGAATCGGCGGAATAGGATCAATGGTCTATGATGCCCTTGCCATTACACCTTTGCATGATTTGGTGGTCACTATTTCCATTGGCTTTTTTATTGTTGCAGTCTTGCCTTTGTTATGGACCCTCTATGTTGGTCGACATATGAAACTATTGTTTGCGGGAATAGGTTGCTTAATCCTTTTATTCGCGAGTGCGACGATGTATTACACAGGCCTTTTTGGTGCGCTTTTACCTTGGTCTCAACGAGTGCTTTTTGCTCTGAATGCAGCTTGGTTAGTTGCATTGGACTGGCACTTCCCGCGTCCGGTTCGCTCTCCAATAGATTAGATCGACGCTATTACTAAGAGTTCAAACACTCTTGCCAAAGTCTGTTAAGTAGTTCTGCAGCGCCGGGAACATCTTTGATCGCGCCACTTCCGGTTCCAGAATAAAGGCACATGGATTCAATGTTGCCTTGGTAATCATCTCTCGGAGCGGCCGAATCATAGCGCAAGATAGGTTCTCCATTTGCAGTCATCGCAACCTTATCACTCTCACCTGGCCGAGAACCATGAGCGGGACATCCAAAAGATTCCCAAGTATTTAGTGTGCTGTTGCGAAGGACGCGATGAGCAGAATATGGCCAGTCACCGTCGAAACAGACGGTTAGAGCAGTGTCTCCCGTTGATTCGACAAGCATTCGCTTGTATTCGATGTGGGCTCGACTTTCTTTGGTGGCGAGGAATCTGGTTCCGAGGATGGCTCCCTCGGCACCAATTTTGAGGACTTTGGCGATTGCTGCGCCGTCGGCAATTCCTCCCGAAGCGATAACGGGAACACCGTTGGCAGATTCAATGATCCCGGGTAATGAATCGTACAATGATGTAGTTGCCTGAACATGGCCCCCGGCTTCGACGCCTTGGCAGATGAGGAAGCTCGCACCCTGGTCGATCGCTCGACTTGCTCCGGCACAACTGGTTACTTGGATACCAAACATTGCTCCGGCTGAACGCACTCGATCTAGATATGGTTCGGGGTCGCCCCAAGAGAAAGTAATAATTGGTGCACCGGCATCAAGGGCTAGATCAAGCGCGATCGGTGGAAAAGCAAGAGCAAAATTGACGAGAAACGGATTGGAGGTTTGGCTCCGAATTTGGTTGATTTGCTCAACGGCAAGGTCAGGACTCGTCCACGTTAACGCAAGCGAACCCATTCCGCCAGCTCCAGAAACCGCAGCGGCAAGTTCGGGTCCGGCGAGGCTCGACGTTGGCGCTTGCCATATGGGATATTTGAGGGCACCAAGGACTGCTTCAAAATTTCTCATGGATGCGTCACCCAAGTATAGCTTTCGCTTTACGTTTTTGAAGTTTGTGGTAGGATTTAGTTGGCGTTCGGAACGCCCCCGGGTCCGCGGGAAGGACTGAGTCCATCCAAAAAACACATCGTCGATTGTATTTTCCGACCTTTGTTGTTCCCTGTTCGCGGACCACAGGCTACTCACAACCGAGGTAAATATGTCCGAACCAATTCCCGAGCGAGCCGATATCCGGCAGCTCCGCATTCAAGCGAAGGAACTCCTTCGTTCCCTTTCTAATGGCGAGAAACTCGCTGACGCCCAACTTGCTATCGCAAGGAAATATGGATTTGATAGCTGGCCGAAGCTGGTTGAATCGATCGAAAAGCCGGTTTTGCTCGATAAGTTCAAACGGGCGATCTATGAAGGCGATTTGGCAACTCTTGAACGGCTACTCAGAACGAAGTCGGTCCTCCGAAAACATCTCGACGATCCGATGTTTGACTTTGATTCGCCGGCGGTCGTGTTCGCAAGTCACCATCCTCACGCCGAAACCCTTCTTCCCCTCTTAGTTAAATACGGAGCTGACCTAAATGTCCGTTCGAAATGGTGGGCTGGCGGATTTGGGGCATTAGATCATGCTTCGTCAAAAACGGCTGATCTTCTCGTTGAACTCGGCGCAAAGTTCGACGTTTTCTCGGCGGCATCTCAAGGGAGGATCGACGTTCTTCGGCAACTTTTGGATGTTGATCCCGCCAGCGTTAATGCTCCTGGTGGAGATGGACAGAGACCTTTGCACGTTGCAAAAACACCGGAAATAGCTGAACTGTTGATTCAACGGGGGGCTGACCTCGAGATTTGTGATATCGATCATGAATCTACGCCAATCCAATATCACGCCAACAACTCTGATATCCTCCGTATTCTAGTAAAACGAGGAGCGAAACCGGACATTTTCACGGCGGTGATCCTGGAGGACGTCGATCTTGTTAAGAAGATCCTCGAAGAAAATCCTGCCGCCGCTGAAGCGAGAACAGGCTCTCCTCCGTTTGTCACGACAAAGTCCAACGGTGGGCACATCTATATCTACCTTCTCGGAAATGGCAAGACCCCGACTCAAGTGGCGGCTGAACGCGGAAATCGAGCGGTTCTCGATCATTTGACAAAAGAATCTTCCCCGGTACGCCGATTGATTGCGGCAGCATGGCTTGAAGACAACGAAGCGGTGGAGGAAATTCTCCGAAACCAGTCCAACTTTGTCGCAGAGATTGGGACAGATGCACGGGCGATAACCGATGCAGCACAAGCAGGACAAACTGAGACCGTCAGGCTTCTTTTAACGGCAGGATTCGATCCCAATACACCAGGAATGGATAGCGGCAGTGCCCTGCACGTTGCATGTTGGTTTGGATATGTTGACATCGTCAGGCTCCTGGTTGATCGTGTTCCGGTTGATCTGAAAGATAGAAACCATGGAAGTCCGCCTTTGGGCTGGGCAGCTCACGGGTCTCAGTGGTGCAACAACCCAAAGGGCGATTACGTCGCAGTTGTGGAGGCACTCGTGGTCGCAGGTGCCGATTTGAATGCTCCAGCAAATTCTGGCGGGACTTCGATGCTCGATCAGGCAGGTCAGCGCGAAGATGTGAAGGACGTTCTTCGCAAGTATGGCGCCATCTAAGGGTGAAACTGATTTTGGGCCGCTATTTTTG
>JBAXBU010000031.1:0-31857 GCA_037141835.1 Armatimonadota bacterium
GACGAATAGTTTGAGTTCAACTTCTCGGCAAGGGCTTCTCCGAGGGCGCGTGGGTTCATTCCCGAAGCCTTCGAAGCTGCAAGGGCGAAGTTACACGCAAAGTCTCCGTGCTCAGGGTTCTTTGGGTCACTGATTTCGATTGGAATCTGAAGAACTTCAGCAGGGAGCCGCCCCTCGCCGATGAGTTCGGAGATGATGGCACGGAAAAGTTCGGCAAGCTTAGTTCTTAGCAAGTCAATAGTTTACTTGGGACAGGCAGTGCGAGGCACGAGTGCGGTATCTTATTAGCTTCTGATAACGATGTGGGCCTGTAGCTCAGTGGTCAGAGCGGGCGGCTCATAACCGTTCGGTCAGGGGTTCAAGTCCCCTCGGGCCCACCACTACTTTAGTTAGCAGCCGTCAGCCGTCAGCCGTCAGCCGTCAGCAGTCTGAAAGACGATGAGACTTTTCATGTGCTTCTCTGAACCCACGGAAAGCAATTTCAGGGAGTTCATTTTTTGTTTTTCCTCATCGGGAATTAGTTGTACAATCCCATCATAGGAAATGAACACTCCCGATTATATGAATCGCGGACTAAGAGCAACCGACATATTTATTGCCAGCGGCATATATTTTGGTGGCCGGGGAGCGCTAACAGTTTTCCATTCTTTCTTCTCAGTTCTTCCCAACCGGTCATTTTCCCTCTTGGTTGGATTGGCCTCGTTAGGTTTTGGCATTGTACTTTTCAAACTTGGAGTCCATCTTGGATCAAAGAGTCTTTACCGAACTGGCTCTAAGCAAGATTGGGATAATTGCCAAAAGCGTATCTTCGAAAATGCAAAGAGGGTCGAAAAGAATCATCAACCGAGTGTTGTCATCCCGTCAAAGGTGCAGCCTAACCAGGATGTCGACATCCAGTATCACTGGTAGGTGATCCTTTCAGCCAGTAACTACTTAATCATCGGCGCGCGCCGCCCATTCTGATGAACGAGTTCCGCCCGTCCAAATACTTCCCTTAAGTTCACGCTTTCGATGCTTTACGTAGCCATCGCAAAAGAGGATTGAGAAGCCGCCGCTGTGGCGAGGGTTTCCATCGGCAAGTTCGTTGGTCGTTTCGTGACGGCTGCCAAGAACCCAAGAGATTTCTTCTCGGTCCGAATTGGCTGCTGGCTGACTTTTGGTTGGCCAACCATCGACCAAGAAAACTGTTTCGGCTGGCTTCTTTATTTCACTGGCCCTTGCCCACGCGGCTCCGACAAAATCTCCATCAGCTTCACGAATATTGTTGATTGCATAGGAGTAGGTCCAAGGCTTTTCGTCGCCATAATGGACATCTTCAGATGGACAATGAGCAAATTGTTCTTCGTGAATGTATGGCTCTAAGAGGTCTGTCCAGTATTTTGTTTCCGAGCCAAATTGGGCTTCGTCACCAACATAAACATCATCGTTGTCGTTTCAATACATTTGGTGGGCATTACCAAGCTGTCTCTCGTTTGAAATGCATTGAGATGATTTAGCCGCTGCCTTTGCCCGCGCAAAGACAGGAAATAGAATTGCGGCAAGAATCGCAATTATTGCGATAACAACCAAAAGTTCGATCAAGGTGAAGGCGCGACGCATCACGTCAGTTTACGGTACTTGGAATATGAAGGTTACTTTAAGCAAGCAACTACTTGAGAAACTCTGAAATCTCGGCACCCAGCAATGGTTTTTCTCCATTGTCAACATGGTGGATTTTGCCGATTCGAGAAATTGGCAGCCAAACAAATTCTGCTCGACCAACGATGCTTGCCCGAGGGACTAGTCCCCAACCGCGACCATCAAATGACCCACTTCGGTTGTCGCCCATGAATAGGTAAAAACCATCCGGGATTTTTTCGGCCGGAAGCGCCCTTACCTTTGGCCACTCTGCTTCGTCAGTAATTTGATATTTTTCGGCAACAGAATATTCTCGTCGGCCTCCGGGCATATTGGCGTCAAAAGGTGTGTAATTTAACGGATACAACTCGCCTTTGTACATTACGAGCTTCCAGTCAGGTTTCGGATAGTTTTCTCTTTCCTCTCCTTTTAGAAGCGTGAACGTCTTCTGATCACTGTCCGCAATTGTGTAGTGTTTGTACGGTTCCCAAAGTGGCTTGTCGTTAATGAAGACTTGGCCCTTTTTGATTTCGACTTTATCGCCAGGCAACCCAATAAGTCGCTTAACGAAATCTACCTTGACAGTTACGCCATCATCGTCGATTTGTCCGGGAAAGCCGACACAAGCTTGGATTGGAGGTCTGAAGACAACAATATCACCGCGCTTTGGCTCGGTATAGCGATAGACCGCTTTATTTAAGCCAATGAAATCGCCAACCATACAGGTTGGGACTAGTGAGCCCGTTGGAATTTGAAAGGTTTGAAATGCGTATGGTCGGATGACCATGAAGATGAATATCGCCGCATAAATGAGTGCGTCGCAGAGTTCGCTGGCACCGTTTGCGAACTTCCAACTTCCGGAAGTCTTTCGTAGATGTGCCGGAGTTGAAAGAACGAACTTGTAGGAAACGATTCGGATAACCGTGAGGACTGCCGCAAAGATCAAAATTTGACTCAGCGGCGTCCGAGCGACACGGTCTACCATTTCCTGGGTATTCATCGAATAATCAGGTTATTTACGTCTTTCTTTAATTCTTGCGTCCTTACCGACCTTGTCTCGTAGGTAGTAAAGCTTTGCACGTCGGACTCGACCACGTCGAGTAACTTCAAACTTTGCAACGTTTGGGGAGTGAACTGGGAACGTTCTTTCAACGCCAACTCCACTGGTGATCTTTCTAAGAGTGATTGTTTTGGCAATGCCACCGTGCTTAACGGCAATGCAAAGACCTTCGAACATCTGAAGCCGCTCTTTGTCGCCTTCACGGACTCTTACATGTACCTTGACGGTATCGCCTGGCCAGATAGTTGGCGCGTCGGCTTTGATGTTTGGTGCGGCAACGCTTTCCAAAATTGCTTGTTTCGACATAATTTGTTTTCTCCCGTTTCCTTCATTTTCAGTTCAATTGAACTTGCTATTTTCCACGTTGGCGGTTGAGCCTTCGAGGCACAGAGGCGCGACGGAAGATCCACGCTTGAGCCGAACATTCATTTTGGCACATTTTTGAGGATCATTGCTTTGGGTCAGTCAAGGGCAGATGAAAATATTCTTTTGGGGTCATTACTTTAAAGCTGGGATAAAATCTGATGACGACTGAAATGGCAAAAACAAGTTCACCAATTGTCTTTAGTGCAAAGTTGGTTTGTCCCGGAGGAATTGACAAGGGCGCACCTTGGGCGTTCCTGAACTTGCCGGAAGATGCGAGCTTAAAATTGCCAGCCAGAAGCCAAGTTTCGATCGAAGGCACATTTAATGGGGTGCCTTTTCAGGCAACACTTGATCCAGACGGACAAGGCGGTCACTGGTTGAAAGTCCGACCCGAGTTGCAAGAAGTAAGTGCAGCACGTCCGGGGGAGATTGTCGAATTAGTCATTGCCCCGGTTGCGGTTGAGCCTGAGCCCGAAGTTCCCGATGATGTACTTATTGCGTTAAAGTCTGCGCCGCCCAAAGCGATAGAGACTTGGTTGGACATCACGCCGATTGCTCGTCGAGATTGGATCAAGTGGATCGTCTCCGGCAAGAAAGCCGAGACGCGCACGAAACGAATCGAAGTGGCGATCTCAAAAATGACGGCGGGGAATCGTCGCCCTTGTTGTTTCGATCGGTCAGGAATGTTTGACAAGAGTTTAAGTTGTCCAATTTCCGATACCGAAGATCAATAATGTCTTTCCGACTCAATCTATCTTGAGAACTCGTTATCTTAAGAACTCAGGGATTTCTGCATTTGGAGCTGGCTTTTCACCGTTGTCCACATGATGAATCTTTCCGATTCGGGGCAATGGAAGCCAAATGAATTCCGCTCGACCGACAATTGATGCCTTTGGCACAAGACCCCAGCCTCGACCATCGAAGGAGTGATTTCGATTGTCTCCCATAAATAGGTAGTATCCATCGGGAATTTTTTCGGCAGGAAGAGCCCTTGCGGTGGGCCATTCGTTCGGGTCATCAATCCGGAATCTTTCAGCTACACCAGTCTTGTTTGCATCGAATTCTGTATAGTTTAGAGGGATTAGTTCTCCTTTGTACCGAACTAATTTCCAGTTTGACTTTGACTCAGCATCACGCTCCGCACCAGTTAGAATGCGGAAAAGAGTTTGCTCCGGATTTGTGGCTGTCGTATATTGCTTGTACGGCTCCCAAAGGGGCTTCCCATTGATGAAAACATTTCCTTGCGTCATTGTTACCGTGTCACCTGGAAGCCCAATGAGACGCTTGACAAAGTCAACCTTAACGGTTTTTCCGTCAGCCTCGAGTTCTTTGCTTTTGTCGATAACCGCCTCAATTGGTGGTCGAAAGACGACAATATCACCTCGCTTTGGGTCGGAATATCGATAGATGGCTTTGTTGAGACCAATGAAATCACCGACCATGCATGTTGGAACTAGCGACCCCGTCGGAATTTGAAAAGTCTGGAATGCGTACGGTCGGATGACCATGAAAATGAATACTGCGGCATAAATCAGTGCGTCAAAAAGTTCGCTAATCCCATTGAGCACCTTCCAGGTTCCTTCTCTACGGTGGGCGGCAGTATCTCGAATGAATTTGAAGGTTGCGATCCGGAAGATGGAAAGGACAACCGCAAACACGAGAATTTGGCTTAAGGGCGTCCGTGCGACGTGATCGACTAGTTCCTGAGTATTCATCTTGTTAGGTTCTCGCCAAAGTTAATTAAGGAAGTTTCGTCCGATTTAGTTCCTAGTCAGACTGATTTCATCATAAAGTCTAGTCCAATAGGTCCGGTCTTCGCTCTTTAGTCCGCTGGAGAGCTTGGTCTTTTCTCCATTTTTCGATCAATGCATGGTTGCCGCTCTTGAGCACTTCCGGAATTGGCTTTTCTCGCCAAACTTCTGGACGCGTATAGTTTGGCGCACCAAGTAGGTTGTTTTGAAACGATTCTTCCTCGAGCGAGTCCTCATTTCCTAGGACGCCAGGCAAAAGTCTTACTACGGCATCCGCCATCACTAACGCGGGTAATTCTCCGTTGGTGAGGACATAGTCTCCGATCGAAAAAACGTGGGTTGCGAACGTTTCTTCGATTCGATGATCGATTCCTTCATAGTGTCCACAAACGAAGACTATCTGGTCGTACGAACTCAGTTCTTCGGCTTGAAGCTGTTCAAATTTGGTTCCGCTGGGCTCGGTGATGATGATTGCGGTTTTATGCTTCTCTTGAGCAACCTCGATGTCCTCATCGTTGGCTAACTGCCAACTACCGACTGCAAACTCGATGGCTAGCGCCACTGGTTCGGCTTTCATCAACATTCCTGGGTGACCTCCATACGGAACGTCGTCGGCTTTTCGGTGAGATTCGTAGCAAAAGTTACGTGGATTGACAACCGAGAATTCGACAGCGCTGGATGCCTCGGCTCTTGCCATTATTGAATGACCAAGCGACTGACGAATCCAATCGGGGAACAAAGTGACAAAGGCGATGTTTTTCATCAATAATGCGGAAAAGTTTCTGATAGTTTGACCCATCTAGAAACGTGATCTACCCGGTATTCTAATTCTCATGTCGAATATCCCCAGCGACCTAAAGTACACGAAGTCGCACGAGTGGGTGCGCGTCGATGGCGACGTAGCAACCATAGGCATTACTGATTTTGCCCAATCTGAATTAGGCGACGTTGTTTACGTTGAACTCCCAACCGTTGGAAAAATGCTCGCTGTTGGCGACACATTTGGAAGCGTAGAAAGCGTTAAGACAGTTTCCGATCTTTATGCGCCAGTTCCGGGTGAAATCCTAGAAGTCAATCAAGACTTGGTTAGTGCCAGTGAAAACGTCAACACGGATCCGTACGGTAACGGCTGGATGGTAAAAATTCGCCTCACTGCGTCGGTACCTACCGATCTGTTGAATGCGGATGATTACGGGGCTGTCGCAGTCTAAGACATGCCTTACGTTCCCCATACAGAACTCGACACCCAAGAAATGCTTGCGGTGATCGGTGCCAAATCTATTGACGAACTTTTTCGTGAAATCCCGGCTAACCTTCGGGTTGCTCCGGGAGCCTTGAATCTTCCGCCTGCACTTGATGAGCAGCGATTAATGGCTCACCTTACTGAGATTGCGAGCAAGAACATCGACTGCACAAAGATGACTTGCTTCCTCGGGGCAGGAATCTATGATCGATATGTTCCGGCAACTGTTGGTGCAGTGATTTCTCGAGGCGAATTCCTTACGGCTTACACGCCCTATCAGCCTGAAGCCTCGCAAGGATATTTGCAAACCATCTACGAATTCCAGACGATGATTTCGGAATTGTACGGAATGGACTTGGCAAACGCGTCAATGTACGACGGTGCTACTTCAATGGCCGAAGCCGCGATTATGGCGACCGGAATCAAGAACGTTGACCGAGTTGTGGTTAGCGACGCCGTTCATCCTCACTATCGAGAAGTATTGGCTACATATTGTTGGTCCATCGGCGTTGAAGTCGTTACTACGCCTTCGATTGATGGCGTAACCAAGGATTGGAATGCGGACGGCTCGGCATGCATCATCGTGCAATATCCAAACTTCTTTGGCTGTATCGAAGATCTGGCTGCGGCAAGAAAGGCGGCGGATGAAGCCGGTGCTTTACTCGTTGTCGTTGCAGATCCGGTAGCTTGCGCGTTGCTACGATCTCCAGGATCCTTGGGGGCTGACGTCGTCGTTGGCGAAGGTCAACCGATGGGAATTGCTATGGGGCTTGGCGGTCCGGTAGTTGGACTGTTTGCCACGAAGAAAGAATTTGTACGGCACATTCCTGGTCGAATCGTTGGCAAGACAAAAGAAGCTCATGGCGACCGACCTGGTTACGTCATGACACTCCGGACTCGCGAACAAGACATTCGCCGAGAAAAGGCAACCTCCAATATCTGTACCAACGAAGCTCTGATGGCTTTGGCGGCTACGGTTTATATGATTGCACTCGGAAAGAACGGCATGACGCAGGTTGCAACTAGCTCGGTTCGCAACACACAGTACGCGATTTCTGCATTGACTTCTGTTGGTGCCAAAGTGAAGTTTGGTGGAAAGGTGTTTGGTGAGTTTGTTCTGAGTTTGCCAAAAAATGCGACTGTGGTTCGAGACGCGATGATTGCAAAAGGATTTTTGGCGGGTCTACCGCTAGGCGGATACTACGAAGGAATGGAGAACGACTTGCTGGTCGCAGTGACTGAAATTAGGACAAAGGCGCAAATTGATGCCTTTGCTGCAGCGATGAAGGAGGTGTTGGCATGACATCCGGACGAATGCAGTTGATGCCTGAGCCAAAGCTTATCTTCGATAAGTCACGCCCAGGAAGAATCGGTTGTAACGTTCCCCGTTGCGACACTCCCGAAGTTGACATGAGCGCTGTAGTCGGTGAGACCCGAGATGATCTTCATCTTCCCGAGATTGCTGAACTTGATCTGCTTCGGCATTTCACGAATTTGAGCCAAATCAACTTCGGAATCGAGACGGGCTTCTATCCGCTCGGCTCCTGTACGATGAAGTACAACCCTAAGATCAACGAGCAAACCGCTCGCCTTGCTGGGTTTGCAAATCTTCATCCCATGCAGCCGGTTGAGACCATTCCTGGTGCACTTGAGATTCTCAACGGCGTACAAGAAATGCTCTGCGAGATCACCGGTTTCTCAACCATCACGCTCCAGCCATTGGCTGGCGCCCACGGCGAGATGACTTGTTTGATGCTGGTTAAAGCCTATCATGAGTCAATTGGTCAAGCCAATCGAACGATTGTTCTGGTTCCCGACTCGGCCCACGGCACAAACCCAGCTTCGGCGGCTCGATGTGGGTACTCAGTAAAGTCAATCCCAACGGATGCGGCGGGTAACACCGACTTGGCATACCTTGAGCAAACGCTGGCCGAAATCGGTTCAGACGTTGCGGCTCTTATGCTTACTAATCCTTCGACTCTTGGTTTGTTTGAGCCAAATATCGAAAAAATTTGTAAGATGGTTCACGAAGCGGGCGGTCAAGTCTTCTGTGACGGAGCCAACATGAACGCGATGGTGGGCACTACTCGACCTGGCGACCATGGCTTTGACTGCATGCACTTGAACCTCCACAAGACGTTTAGCACGCCACACGGCGGCGGCGGTCCTGGTTGCGGCGCTATTGGATTGCAAAGTCACCTCGAGCCGTTCTTGCCTGCTCCGGTGATTCGTTCAACCGGTGACAAGGTCGTGGCTGACTATGATCGTCCAAAGACAATTGGTCGAGTCTCTGGCTTCTACGGCCAGTTCCTCATGGAAGTCCGTGCGTATACGTACCTTCGAGCTTTTGGTAAAGAGCATATTGCCGATATCTCGCGATATTCGGTTTTGAACGCAAACTACGTTCGAGAGCGACTAAAAGACGTCCTTCCTCCGGCTCATGATCGCCCGTGCATGCACGAGTGCATCCTAACCGCGGAGAAGTATAAGAAGGAGCACGGCGTACGTGCGCTGGACATCAGTAAGCGATTGATGGACTACGGATTCCACCCGCCGACCAACTACTTCCCTCTCATCGTTCCTGAGTGCTTTATGATTGAGCCGACAGAAACTGAGTCAAAGGAAACGCTGGACGAGTTCTGCGACGCGCTTATCACAATTTGCCAAGAGGCAATTGACACGCCTGACGTGCTTCACGACGCGCCATCGACGCGGGTTGTTGGTCGTCTGGATGAGACGTTGGCGGTGAAGAACCTCGACGTCCGCTGGTGGCCTAAGAGCTAGGCTCTTCAATTGCAACTAACCATTGAAGGCAAGAACGATGGCGTGACCAATATGGCACGGGATATCGCCTTGCTTTCTTTGGCGGAAGACGGCTTAGCGGGAGCAAGAGTCTATTTTTGGGATTCGGTTTGGGTGACTCTTGGTCGCAACCAAAAGCCGGAGGAAGCCCTTTTGGATTTGTCAGTGAATCACATTGTTCGTCCAACTGGGGGGGCGGCAGTGCTTCATGGGCACGATCTGACGATAGGTCTTGCGACGCCGTTGGTTGATCTTGGTTGCACATCACGCGAGGTGAAGAAAGCCTATTTGGGGTTGGTATCGCCGATTCTTTCGGCTTTGAATGCAGTAGGGGTGCCCGCCTCGCTTGGTCGAGACATTGCTGACCGCGGGAGTTCCGCTTCACCCTATTGTTTTAGGATGAAGTCGGACTATGACGTCTTGAATCGCTTCACTGGCGAGAAGATTTGTGGCTGTGCGATGTGGGTGACTGATCGAGCCGCGTTGCTCCAGGCAAGTATTCCTGTTGGTGAGCCGTTGGTTGATCCGGACTTAGTTTTGAAGGAATATTTGAGAACACCTAATTTGGCCTTTGATTTGACTAAGTTCACCAATGAATTGCAACTAAGTTTAGACAATTCTTAGACGAATGGTTTCCAACCGCGTAGGAAGGATAGGCACGTCTTCGATCCGTACTTTCCTTCTCCGATTAGAAGTCAAGTTAGCATTCGAAGTTGATAAGTCCTTATCCAAACAGACATGAATAAAGCTTTTGTGCTCATCGGCGGGACCGGTGGAATTGGTTCGGCTATTGCTCGGCGTCTTGTAAAGAGTGGAGAATCCGTTCACCTTATTGCCCGAAGCGAAGATCGACTTCGCGACTTGGCAACCGAACTTGGTTGTGCGTATACGGTTTGCGATGCCAATGATGAATTAGCCCTGAAGGCTGCCTTAGTCGCTATCAGTCAGGATTCCGAGATATCCGGTATAGCGGTATGCGTTGGATTGATCTTGTTGAAGCCAGCCCACATGACTACTCTCGAAGAATTTCGTCGGTGCTGGGAAGTCAATGTCGTTCCTGCGTTTCTGGCGATCAAAGTCGCCATTCCTCACTTGCGCGCCAATGGCGGCTCCATTTTGCTATTTTCTTCGGCAGCAGCTAGAATTGGACTCCCCAATCACGAAGCGATTGCCTCGGCAAAGGCGGCAGTAATTGGCCTCATGCAATCTGCCGCAGCTACCTATGCTGGTAACGGCATTCGCGTAAATTGTATTGCTCCTGGTCTGGTCCGTACTCCCTTAGCAGAGGCTATCACAAGTAATCCCGCCGCAGAAAAAGCTTCCCTGGCCTTTCATCCTCTGAATCGATTAGGCGAACCCGATGACATTGCTGGACTGGCAGCGTGGTTGCTATCTGACGAAAGTCGCTGGACGACCGGGCAAACTTTTACCGTTGATGGTGGACTCTCGGGACTGAAAGTGCCAAAGCTTGCAACTTAGGTTTTTAGGGTCAAAATTGCCAAATCAGCTGCCCTGTCGCCCATGCGAAGAGCTGCATGCTGAGACCCATACGAAAGCGTGTCGCTTGCGTAGACCGTGCTCTCAATTTTCTTGGGAGTCGGCGGTTCGGGAAACTCTGGCCACAAATGACTTGCAAACGGAATAGCTCTTTCTACCTGGATTGATTTCAGGTGGCTGACCTGACTACTTGCCAAATCTAAACTTGAAACCAGATCGCTTTTCAGTTGATCAACATCGGAGCTTGAAAAATCGCGGGATGTTACGGACAGAAGGGCAGTGCCAGCAGGACTATATCCGGGAGCAACCTCGGACAAATTCGCCACTTGATTGATGCTTGTTTGCATTGACGAACTATATAAGACAATTCGCTTCTCGAGCGGAACCGGCGCACTGGAAAGAAAATAATGGCAATGGGTTGAGAGCCACTCAACTCCTTTGCCGGCTATGTCTGGTCGGGTATCAATGATGATCTTGGCAGCAAAAGTCTTACCGTCCTTTGTGGTCACCTGATTTCCTTCTTGGGTGACAACTTCCGAATCAAAAAGGATTTTTAAGTCGTTCGCCATGGCTCGGGGAAACTCTTGAATTCCTCCCTCCACTAGCGCTGCTCCTCCCAAAAAGAACCGCGCCAAGAAATACGAACTCAGCGGCGACGGACTCTTGAGTGCCGGATCGAGAAGGACTCCTTGCAAGAATGGCCTCAGGAAGTCGTTTTTGAGTCGATTCGAATATCCAAGTTCATCTAGGAGACCATCTGTTGAAATGTCAAATCGGCGCGATTGCAAATGCTTAAGCAGCCGGAAGAGGTCTGAAATCGACGCCGGAGAGCTACCTAGGTTCGAGCAAAACAGCTTGAAGTTGTGAATTGGATCGGGCAAGACCGACTTGCCCTGAGAAGAAATGCAGGTCGAAGCTTGGCTAAAGGGGCGCAATCGTAATGGCAAGTTGAGAGATCGAATCGAAGGATAGGCCGGAAGAATAACTTGAAAGCCTCGGTCAAGAATGCAACCTTCGAATTCTTCTGAACTCAGACGCCCTCCAGGAAACGACTCCTTTTCAAGAACCAAAGAGTCGACGGATTGAGCCGATAGCTTTCGCGCGGCGGCAAGTCCGGTGAGACCAGCTCCAAGTACGATTACATCTCTAAACTCTGTCATTTAGGAATAGGTCTACGAATCCTAAGGGAATTTGTACTCAGCAGGAACTAAACTGGCAAGCCTTCTTCTTTGCGAAGTTGGTCAACAATAGCTTCGCCAAAGGTCAGTTTGGGGCGGACCTTTGCTTTGGGTGGAATGATTCGCCAGAACGGAGTTACATCGTCGGCAGACTTCCCTTCTACTAGTTCTTCGTGGGCAGCTTCGGCAGAGATTCTCGTAAAAATGCCGATACACATTGGGCAACTAATGTCGGCGCAAGCTTGCTTTGCCAAATCGTCACCCATTTCTTTGGAGGTTTTTGATACGCCCTTCGGAATTTCCCGAATATAGTTATCTACCTGTCGAGGGGTCGGAATCAGCATGAGCCCGCCCGCAGGAACACCACTTATTGTTCTTGTCATCGTGCCAACGTGGGCTTCTCCGCCGCTGTCGAGTTTCTCTTTCCAGGACTTCTTTCCTTTTGCCATCGCGATACTGGCAATTATAGTCTAGATTCATGGCGTAGAATAGTAGTAATGCCAAAAGCGGTTCCGGAGCGACAGGAGGAAAAGAGGGCGATGACCACCATTGAAAGAAGTTTGTACGAAGCCGAAGTGATCGAACAAATTCGGACGGTCTATGACCCCGAAATTCCGGTAAACGTTTATGATCTTGGACTTATTTACGACATCCAAATCGACGATGACAAGAACGTTCACGTCATGATGACCTTAACTTCACCAAGTTGCCCAGTTGCAGGAATTTTGCCTGGACAAGTCGAGGAGGCAATTCGTGAAACACCGGGAATTGGCAAAACCTCTCTCGAACTGACATGGGATCCTCCCTTTACCATTGAAATGATGAGTGAGGAAGCTAAACTCATTCTTGGACTTGACTAAATGAAGTTTTCTGCACAAGAAGAGTACGGCTTGAGATGCCTGATCCAAATTGCTCGTAAAGGTCCTCAGGAGAGCATGACCATTCCTGAAATTTCCAAGCTTGAGGGGCTAACTACTACTCATGCTGCGAAGCTCATGATGATCCTCCGAAAGGAAGGTTTCATCACGAGCGTTCGAGGTCAAAGCGGTGGTTACTCGTTAGCTCGTTCACCACAAGAGATTAAGATTTCCGATGTCCTTCATAGCTTGGGTGGAAGACTCTTTGACGCAGAGTTTTGCGGTAAACACAGCGGTGCTTTGGACATTTGCACTCATGCAGTTGACTGCTCGGTTCGAAGTCTTTGGCAGGTAATACAGCAAGCAGTTGATTCGGTTATCGAACATTTAACCCTTGCGGATATGCTCGAAGAAGAGAAATCGAATATCACTTTCTTTAGCGAACGTCCTCGCTATCTGATCACAAAATAAATCCATGGAAACTCCCATTTTCCCCATCGAAATAACTCCTGCTGCCCTTGACCACGTGAGGCGTTTAGTCGTCAAAGATGGCCGACAAGACGTCTTTCTGAGACTAGGAGTTAAGGGTGGGGGTTGTTCAGGGCTTGAGTATGTTATGAAGCTTGATATTGTTCGGAAACCGATTGATATTGAACTGGTCGTTGACGGAATAACGATCGTTTGTGACTCAAAGAGTGCTGGATTTTTGGCTGGATCGACTTTTGATTACACTGGCAACCTGATTGGTGGCGGCTTTGGATTCTCTAACCCCAATGCGGGGCGCAGTTGCGGTTGCGGTACCAGCTTTACGCCGAAATAGCGTAGATGCCAAAAAGCAAAGAAATAGATAGCTCATACAAGCTTTTTGTCAACAACGCCAGAGTTCACTACTTTTTTGCCCTTAGTCGTTGTACAGCCTTAACACTGGGCACAATGGCTCAGGTCTTCTGGCCCACTACCGAACTAGCCTGGACGATAGATCGTTTGGCACCCCAATCACCCAGTGAGGAACACAGACACATGAAAACCATACGAATATCTCTCATCGTAACCGCAGCCCTTTTGGTTACTTCGGCTTTTGCTCAAACCTCGGTCAATACCGGTGCCAAGCAACAGAACAACCAAGGTAAGAACGGCCAAAAGCATGACCTCACCAAGCGAGCCCTTCATTTGGCCGTTGAAGAGATCAACAAGGGAGTAAAGGCACTTCGAGAAGGACTACCAATCTACAAGGGGCACAGGGTCAATGCCATTGAACTTGGGGTTTTGGCTAAGTCAGAGATTTTAGTTGGATTGCTTGAGCAAAAGCTTGATCGTAGAGCACAAGCCACCAGAGAGAATGACAATGACAACCCAAGTAGGTACTCAGACAATCAAATTCGCAATAGCAATGAAAAGTTAGTTATTGGCGGTCATCACTTCGAAAACGCACTTGGACTCTTGAACAGAGTGAGTTGGGACTACGAAGGACACAAGACTGCTGCAGTCAAGGACCTTCAGAAGGCTCTGGATGAGATTCGGATGGCGCTCGCACCATATGGCGGACCATCGAAGTTCATGCCTAAAGGTGGATTTAAAGACGGCAAAGGCATCGCCCTTCCTTAGTAGCTTAGGTTAGGAATTGGCATCACCGTTTTCGGTGGTGCCTTCCTATTTTGCTTGTACGAGTTGGGAAATGCTTTTACCAAATTCAAGTTTTTTGACTTCTTCGCTCCGCCAACAGGCGCATTGAGTTCCATCGGATGCAAGAGTGAGTCCTGGCTCAGTTGCACATTGGTCAATTTTGAGGGGACATCGCGGAGCAAATGAACATTCACCCGTGAGTTTTGCAAAGTCCGGTGGTTGCCCAATAATGCTCTCCAAACGGTCTTGTCCGGCCCTAGGAAGCGACATCAATAGCGAACGCGTGTAAGGGTGGGATGCATGTTTGAGAACCTGCTCGGTCTTACCTATTTCGATGATTCGACCCGCATAGAAAACCGCGATACGGTGGGCAATAGAGGCGATCGCTCCGATATCGTGCGATATCAAAATTACGCCGGTTCCTTCTTTTTGTTGCAATTCCCTTACGAGCCTTAGAATTTGTGCTTGAAGCGTAACGTCGAGAGCCGTTGTTGGTTCGTCCGCGATCAGCACTTTTGGGTTGCAGGCGAATGCCATGGCAATAACGACCCTTTGTCTTTGGCCGCCACTGAGTTGGTGAGGGTATTTACGGGCGCTCGACTCAGGTGCCGGAACGCCAACCTTATCAAGCATATCGACCGCTCGTCGGTATGCCTCTTGTTTGGACATTTTTTCGTGAAGCAAATACGCCTCGGCAATTTGGTCGGCAATTCGCATCATTGGGTTGAGGCTGGTGAACGGATCTTGCATGACGAGAGCAATGTCTTGACCGCGAATTTTTCGCATATCTCGCTCCTTCATACCGACCAGTTCGGTGCCTTCGAGCTTTATTGAGCCTTTTGACACTGTCAATGGTGCTTGAAGCATGCCCATTATTGCGAAGCCCGTCATTGATTTTCCACACCCGGATTCGCCTACAACACCCAGTGTTTCGCCGGGTTCAAGTTCAAAAGAGACCCCGCGGAGGATTTCGGTTGCTCCATATCCGACATGTAAATCAGAAACACTTAACAAAGACATTGGCAACATTCTATCTGGACTCCGTATAATCGTAAGTACAAATGTCAGAAAAAATTCGTGTAGTCATTGCCGATGATGAAGACAACTATCGAAAGGCGATCCAAAAAACCTTAGGATTTGCCCAAGATATTGATGTCATCGCGGTCTGCCGAGACGGGCAAGAGGCACTGGACGCCTGCCTTTCGGAGGCTCCGGACGTTCTTCTGACCGATGTCAACATGCCTCGCCTTAGTGGTATCGAACTGACACGCAAAATATTGCGGAAAGAAAAAGATGTCAATGTTGTCATTCTTACAATTCGAGAGGATGACGATACGGTGTTTGAAGCATTTCGAGCGGGAGCATTGGGTTATCTTCTCAAGACCTCGACCCCACAAGAAGTTATTGAAAGTGTTCGGCTAGCAGGAAAAGGAGAGGCAAAGATCACTCCAAAGATTGCGACTAAAATTGTTGAGGATTTTCGAAGATTTGAAAAGAATGAGAGTTCCACCGAGGAGCCAGATGCGGAGCTCTTGGTTCTGAGCGATCGTGAGCATGAAATTCTTCAGTTGGTAGCTCAAGGGCTGCGAAACAAAGAAATTGCCGACAAGCTCGGAATTGCCGAGAAAACGGTCAAGAATCACGTCAGCAATATTCTGAAGGCCCTTCATGTGAATAGCCGAACTGAGGCTGCAATGAAGGCAATGAAATCGAAAATGGGTCATTGACCGTTTAGGAAGACCATTCCAATCATCCAAAAAAAAGTCTCGACTTTTGTCGAGACTGCGAAATCATGAATTTTCCCGCCTCTTCCGGGCGCTAATACTAATCTTCGGATCAGTTATAAATATCATTACGGTAGTCGTTGAAGTTTTAGTTTCGATCTCCTTGAAAACATAGCTTTTCCTTAACATTTCGGTTCACCACGACCGGATTTTGGGAATGTAGAAGGCATATGGAGGAACTCTCCAAACGCAAGCTGGGTTAGGAATTGTTATAAAATGTCGCCATGGGAATAACACGTCGTAGCATTCTTTCTCTTCTCGGGGCTTCCTCGTTTGCGGGACTTCCCTCGTTTGCTACTAGCGCGGGTGCTAAAAGGGTGTTGCGCATCGCTTACTTCACGGACATTCATCTCACACCGA
Organism: Armatimonadota bacterium; assembly: GCA_037141835.1. GTDB lineage: Bacteria > Armatimonadota > Fimbriimonadia > Fimbriimonadales > Fimbriimonadaceae > Fimbriimonas. The sequence goes on from JBAXBU010000031.1 coordinate 16,139, forward strand.
TAGAGGAAGTCAATAAGCGAGCAGCCAAGGCATTTGCCATGGCCAAAGGCTGCGACCTATTCTTGTTTGGCGGCGACAACTTGATGGCTATTGACCATAAGACTGAGGACTACATTCAGGCTCAATATGACAATTGGACTCAATTCACCGAAAAGAATCTGAAAAAGCCTTACCGAGCCATTCTTGGCAACCACGACGTTGAGCAGTGGGACATTGGTGACTTAAGTTATTCATCGGGCAAAGCTCGACCGGTTAAGTTTTTCGGGATGAAGAATCGATTTTGGGAAGAGAGAATGGCAGGTTGGCGCATCATCGGCCTCGATACTGTTCACCGAAACGGAGACGGGTTCATGGGGTTTATTGACCCCGAACAGTTGGCTTGGCTCAAAGATCTGTTGTCCGATAAAGTTACTCCAACACTTGTTTGCGGCCATATGCCAATGCTGAGTGTTACCGCCCTTGCTGACTCGGGCCTCACGCCGAAAGATAACACTTTGCCAATATCATTTGCCTCGGAAGTTAGCAATGCTCGGGAAGTCGTCAAGCTTTTTCGGGAAGCAGGTAATGTTAAAGTTTGTTTAAGTGGACATACACATATGATTGACCGATGCGACTTTGGCGGTACGTCTTATGTTTGCGCAGGAGCGGTTTGTGGAGGATGGTGGAACGGCGCCAACCAAGGCTTTCTTCCCGCATACACTCAAGTCGATTTGATGTCAGATGGTAAGTTCGAATTGAAAACGGTGTTCTGGGAGCAATAGCCAATAACCGGTATATTGTTGGGATGGACGACCAGAAGCGCCGATACTTATTTGAGCAGCTAAAGACGCTGCTCCAGGGCTACGGGGACGTTCTCGAGCTTGATAGCTCACCCGGAAAATATTCCCTTTCGACCACCAAGCAGATCATTGTTGATGACGAAATCCACGAAGGATATCAGTTTGTTGAAATTCGCGAGTTGAAAAACCTCGTCGGGTTTTACTATATGCCAATTCATGTTTGCCCAGAACTCAGAGACGAGGTCCCCGCTTCAATGCAGAGCATTTTGAAGGGAAATACTTGCTTCAACATCAAGACCTTTACCCCCGAGATTGAAAGAGGGCTAAAGGATCTGATGAAGCTTGGAATGGACAAATACAAAGAAAACGATTGGATTTAAGCTTAGGCTAAACGATCAATGCCAAAGAAATGGCTCGGATTCAATCCGAGCCATTTCTTTTTTTAGCCTCTTTAGCTACGGGTTACTTTGTTTTGAACTCGTGATGCCCTGAACCCACAGTCGACTTTTGGTCACCAAGGATGACGGTTGCGACTGTGTTCGGCGGTACATCTACATCGACCGAATGACCAGAACCAGACTTCTTCCATGACACTTTAATTGGTCCGTGGACTGATTCATAACTAGACTTTGCCCAGTCCAACTTTAGATCGAGGAGTGGCTTAATTTCAATCTCGTTGAATCCAGCTGAAGCATTATTGATTCCCCCGATCTCTCGGTACATCCAGCCGACAACGGCACCGAAGGCATAGTGAGCGAACGAGTTCATCCCTGGATCTTGGAATCCTTTCTCTGGGGTCCAACCGTCCCATCGTTCCCAAATCGAAGTCGCGCCATTCTTGATCGAGAATCCCCAACTTGGAAAGTCGGTGTTATGTAGCAATCGAAGCGCAATATCGTTTCGACCAATTTTGGTAAGGGCGTTCATGATGTCTCTGGTGCCGACAAAGCCTGTTGAGATCAACCAGTTCCGATCTTCAATCGACTTCACAAAATTGGCCTTTGCCTTCTCTTTAATGTCGTCATTGAGCAAATCGAAAGCAAACGCCAGAACATAACTGCATTGCGTTTCACCCTTTACTTTCCCTTCGGATGTCACGAAGTTCTTGTTAAAGTTCGCCTTAAGTTTGCCAAAGAGCTTCTCGAACTCTGCGGCCTCATCCATTTTCCCAAGGGCTCGAGCAGACTCGGCAACCAAGTGGGTTGAGTAAGCAAAGTACGCCAAAAAGATCACATCGTTTGGAGTATTTGCATTGATACTCACCCAGTCCCCAAAGCAGTGGAACTGGGCCGGGGGCATCAGATTCGCATCCGATCGGTTTCGGCAGAATTCGATGAATCGCTTCATGTTCGGATAATGCTTGGCTAAGAGTTGCTTGTCCCCATAGACGTCGTAAATGGTCCATGGACAAATTACGCCTGCATCGGCCCAAGCGGGTCCTCCGTCGTTTCCAGCCACCTTAACGGGGGCAACCATTGGATATTGGCCATCGGGTCGTTGGCCGTCATCCAGGTCCACCAACCATTTCGTGAAAAATGGTTGAACGTCAGTAGCCATGCAGGCAGTGCGGATAAATGCTTGAGCGTCTCCGGTCCAGCCTAAGCGCTCATCCCGCTGCGGACAGTCGGTGGGGATGTCGATGAAGTTCATCCTCTGAGTCCAATAGGCGTTCTTAACCAACTTATTGAGCATCGGATCAGACGTCTCAAGTTGGCCGCCAACTTTGGTATCGCTTGAGATGGCTATTCCCTCGATCAAATCCATGGCTGGTTTTTCTGTAAGACCAGTGACTTCCACATACTGAAAGCCGTGGAAGGTGAATTTGGGTTCCCAAACTTCGGTACCGTTGCCCGAACAAATGTATGTGTCAGTACATCCTGCACTTCTCAGGTTGGTCGTGTAAACCGTGTTATCAGGGTTCAATCTTTCGGCGTGTCTAATGACGATCCGTTGACCTCGATATCCGTTGATTTTCAGTCGAACGAAGCCAGCTAGATTTTGTCCAAGATTGTAGACATAGACCCCTTTTGTCGGTTCCGAAAGCGAAATCGGCTTGACAATTTCATAAGCCCTTACGGGATTACTTGGAAATGCCTCAAGCTTGCCCTTTGATGCCGCACCAGTTACGACTGGGTTCCATTGTGAATCGTCAAACTGAGGCTTCGCCCAGTTTGGTTGTTCGTCACGAGCATCGTAAAGTTCGCCCTGCAAGAAGTCGGAGTACTTGATTGGGCCTGGAGCGGCTTTCCAACTTCGATTGGTTGGAATCGATGCCCTAGAGCCGTCTGTGTATTCGACCTCCAGTTGTGCAATTACCCGAGTCTTGGTGCCGTAGTGATCTCGATGAGCGCCGTATCCGATATAGCCCGAATACCAACCATCACCAAGAATTGCACCGATTGCATTTTCTCCTTTCACGAGTGACTTTGTAACATCATAGGAATGGAAATAGACTCGCTTTTCGTAATCTGTCCAACCGGGCATGAAGTACTCGTTTCCGATCTTTTTGCCATTAATGTGAAATTCTGCGATGCCAAAAGCTGAGCAATGTAAGACTGCTCGCTTTATGCCCTTTGTTACCAAGAAATGCTGGCGTAAAAAGGCGGGAGGCGGAAGGATATGATCGCCCACCTTTTTCGTGTTTTCGCGAAGTTTGTCAAAACCGATCCAGTCAGCATTCCAGTCTTCTGGCTTCATTGGTCCGGTCGCAAACTCGGTTGGGGCGGACCATTCTGAAGTCTTGCCATCTTGGTCAGATACTCGAACCGACCAATAATATCTTGCAAATGGATTCATTCCGTTGGACGCATCGCTTGCCGTCCCTCGGGTAGCCACTCCTAACTTTCCTTTTGCGGGAATTTGGATTCCGCTAGTTGAGTTGGATCGGATGACACCCGAGTGCCAAACATCGGCCTTTTCATTGGAGAGTTTTGTCTTGTCGGTTGCGACCACAATTTCATAGGACATTTGTTTCAGGTCGGTCAAACCTTTCCCAGTGCTTTCAAGCTTCCAACTGAGTCTAGGACTGGCAGAATCAATCCCAACTGGGTTCACCAAATTTTCACACCGAAGAACAACTGGTCTTAAACTACACATCGCAAATCCGGCACTCATAAGTACGAGCATCATTGTTTCGGCATTTTACACATGGATTGCCCTTATTTCACTCGCTTTTGAAGCAAGAAATCGCTATAATTGTGACTTGATGGACTTGAAGATCGGATCGATCGTCATTCTCGCTCTAAGCGCCATGACAACCAACGCACAAGATACTTGGAAACCTGTAGCAACTCGTCTTAAAACCCAGTGGGCGGCTAAAGTCAGTCCGACAAATGTGTTACCGGACTATCCTCGCCCATCGTTAGTGCGATCACGATGGCAAAACCTGAACGGACTATGGGATTTTGCCGCCAAGGTTTCTGAACCTGATCGGGCGAAGATTCCGTCAAAAATCTTAGTTCCCTTTCCACCAGAGTCTTCGTTGTCCGGCGTTGGCTATCAAGTACAGCCAAGTGACATTCTTATTTATTCCCGAGAATTCGCGGTGCCTAAGGCGTGGGACAAAGATCAAGTGCTTCTCCACTTCGATGCGGTGGATTGGTCATGCAAGGTTTACATCAATGACCGCTTTGTAGGATCCCATCAAGGCGGGTACGACCGATTTTCTTTCAACATTCGTCCTTACCTCAATAAACTAGGTACCCAGAGGGTGAGAGTAGAGGCCATGGACCCCGGTAATACTGGTGGACAACCAAACGGAAAACAGGTTTTGAAACCCTCCGGAATTTGGTACACCGGCACCAGCGGAATTTGGCAAACGGTTTGGATTGAGCCGGTTTCGGAGCGATATATAAAGTCGTATCGCGTAGAGACCAAGATCGACGGAACGTTTAAGATCATGGTTAACATTCCAGGTGAGTTTAAGGATCCTGTAGTTAAGCTCCGAATTCCTGGTTCCTCGCTCGAAGCAGAACTCCGCCCCAAGGGCGGATTGGCAAATCCGGTTGTCTTTGAAGGAAAGATTTCCGATCCCAAGCTCTGGTCCCCTAACGCTCCTTACCTTTATGATTTTAGGCTTAATCTTGCAGACGGAGACAACAATCTTGATGAAGTTAAAGGATATTTTGGGGTCCGAGAAATTAAGATTGCGAAGGATGAAAACGGCATCAACCGAATGATGCTGAATAATGTCCCTACCTTTATGTTCGGTCCCCTTGATCAGGGTTTCAACCCAGACGGATTGCATACTTATCCGACCGAGGATTGCTTCCTTTTTGACCTCAAAGCTATCAAAGGTTACGGTTGCAACATGCTTCGTAAGCATATCAAAGTAGAGCCAGAACGATACTACTATGCCTGCGACAAAATGGGATTGATGGTGTGGCAGGACATGCCCAGCATGTCTGAGCAACCTTTCCTCAATAAGCAAGCGTTTGAAGGTGAACTATCTCGGATGATTGAAACCCACTGGAACCATCCAAGCATTGTGATGTGGGTTCCCTTTAATGAAGGATGGGGGCAGTATGACACCGAGCGGATTACGGCTTATGTCCAACGAAAAGACGCGACCCGCCTGGTCAATAATGCATCTGGCTGGACAGACAAGGGAGTTGGATCGGTCAGTGACATTCACGTCTATCCTGGTCCTGGTGTTCCAGATCTTGATGCAAAGCGTGCCGCAGTTCTCGGTGAATTTGGCGGCCTTGGATTGCCCGTTACGGGTCACACGTGGCTTGATAAGGGCAACTGGGGTTACGTCAAATACAATTCAGCAAAAGATGTTACCGATGCCTACGTAGACCTCCTCACTAAAATGAGGAGCCTTATTCCTCTCGGACTTTGTGCGGCCGTTTATACTCAAACTACAGACGTCGAAGTGGAAACTAACGGTTGGTTGACTTATGACCGACAAGTGTTTAAGATCGACCAAAAGCGAGCCAGAGAAGCTGCCCTTAAGTTGTATTCCTCGTCTGATTCTATGAAGTTTCTGGTTACACCAGCAGGAACAACTGGAGCCGCATCGAAGTACGTTGTCACCAAACCTGCTGGTAATTGGATGGGACTCAAATTTGACGATTCAAGTTGGATAGACGGAGTTGGACGTTACACCAATGAAAAACCAAAGGTGGTCCACACGGATTGGAATATCGCCAACAAAGATATTTGGGTTCGGCGAGAAGTTACGTTGGACTCTGTTCCTGCGTCGGCAAAGCTGTTGATATTCCACGATGACGATGTCGAGGTTTATATTAACGGCGTTATGGCGGTTACACGAAAGAATTGGACCACCGGCTTTATTGTCTGCGACATCACACCTGAAGCCCGAAGAGCGCTCAGAAAAGGTAAGAATGTGATTGCCATGCACTGCAACTCGACTAAGGGTGGACAGCATTTAGATGTTGGAATCGTTGCAGTCAAGTAATGACGATTTATGCGTTGTAGGGCAACGATTTGTTCCTCAAAGAACTGTAAAATTTGATCATGCTATTCATGGTCATTGAGACATTTGAGGAACATAATCTCATTCGTGTTCGGGATCGATTTCAAACCAAGGGCAGGTTAATGCCAGATGAGTTGAACTACGTTTCAAGTTGGATGACAAGTGATGGAACAAAGTGCTTTCAATTGATGGAGACAGCTACTGTAGAATTGCTGAACGCTTGGGTCAGCAATTGGAACGACATTGTGAGCTTTGAGATCGTTCAGATCGAAACATCATCAGAATTCTGGGATCGTTTCAGCTTAAGCAATCTGTAACTAATTGATTCTCTTTTGAGGCGATGCCCCGATTCTTGTGATATTTGGCGTAGAATGCAATCAATGGGTCCGTTTGAACGAGCTATTTACTTTGGCGATGTCTCGCAAATGGTTAAGGAAGTCGATCCAAACCAGGAAGAGCAGCTTCCTGAAACCCAAAATGATGTTTTAGCGGCCAAACGCACATGGGAGCTTGATCCTTCAGAAGCCAATGGAAAGGCTTATGTTTCGGCACTGCGACGGTGTTCGCATTATGATGAAGCAGACGCCTTCGCCCTCAAGCATTTGAAGATTAAGCCGAAATTTACTATTTCGGAAGGATTTTAGAAATTCCTTGCTCGCAACATAATTTGTCTGGCATGTTCAAATACGCATTCCGTTAGCGGATTCCAATCGTAATAGATTCCCGGTAGCTCCTCCATGGTCACCAATTGGCGTCCCAGGGATTCTTCAGGCATAGATATTTCGCCCAGTGATACAACTTGACCGACATACACATCGGCCCAACGCACTTCACCTTTTTCACAAATCTTGTAACACCCAATGTATTGAACACAGTCAACTTCGGCACCAGCTTCTTCAACGGCTTCCCTTTTGACCGCTTCAATCGAGGACTCAAATGCCTCGACGCGACCGGAGGGGATACACCAGCCTCGGTCGCCAATATTACAGAGGAGTACGTTCTCTCCATGCCACGGAAACAGCAATGCGGCAAAGGCTCTCAGAGGCGCTTTATAAGGTGCCGGAAAGAACTGAAGGGATTGACGACCGTAAGTTCCGGGCGGAAACTTTTTTACCGCCAAGTTAAAACCTTCCCTAAGATGTTGCTCTGAAGGAAGGCACCAAACTTGCGGCTATCGTCCGAATGATTGAGGTTATCCCCCATTACATAAATTCGCCCCTCGGGCACAACGTATTGGTCCTTATCAATTGGCCAATTCAACGGTCCATTGCTCCAAGGGATCTTGTCTCCTGGGAGTCCGACAACTCGCTTAATGAAGTAATCCTGGGATTTTTCTTCTTTAAGAACAATAATGTCGTTCACTTTGATTGGACCAACGAGCCAATATGCGTGGCTGGTAAGTACCCTTTGTCCAGGGTGAAGTGTCGGAATCATGGATTCTCCTTTCACGACCGCCATTTTGAAGAACGGATACAAAATGAGAGCGAATGCCAAGATTATCAAAAGCACCACAGTAAAACCCCGGATTTTTGTTGGCCTTTTTGGATGGCTCGCAGTAGGGGCGGACTCTTCCTCGCCAGGAATATTAATTTCGTTACCCTCTTCCATCGTCCTCTCCGCTATACTTTACTGTCCGCAAGGAACGACCATTATATGACCGAACTTGCCATTACATTATCCCACTACGCCGGATGGCTACTGCTATTTTTGCTAGTCATCATTGGTGTCATTTCCATTATTCTCGTCAGATTCTCGATACTTCTGAATAGGACTCGGAGCAAATTTGGACAATTACTCAATGAAAATTCCTCCCAAAATGTTGAGGAATTGCTTCTTGAACACATGAAGGAGCGCCAAGAGCTCCGCAATCATATTGAGCAACTTGATGAGAGGGTTGTATCCCTTGAGCGGAAACTTCAGCGATCCAAGAGGCACCTTGGACTCGTCCGATATGATGCCTTTTCTGATATTGGAGGAAACCAGTCGTTCACTTTAGCCGTCTATGACGACAATGGCGACGGTGCAATACTGAGTAGCATTGTTGGAAGGGCTGACAATAAAGTCTATGGCAAGAACCTGATCAATGGTAAATCAGATCATAATTTAACAGACGAGGATCAACAGGCAATCCTTGAAGCCGTTAAGGTCGTAACGAAAAGTACAGAGTAACGCAGTTTGCGTTGAGAAGTGATGAACGAATGAGCGAATACTTTCAGAACGATCAAATATTGGTGGAGAAGGCTCAAAAGGGAGATCAGAATGCCCTCAATGAGCTTATTCGTAAATACCAAGATCGGACTTATGTCTATGCGTACCGTCTGACCAGAAACCAAGATGATGCATGCGACGTTGTTGCCGACGCCTTTTTAAGGGTCAATAACGCAATCAAGAACTTTAAGGGAAATAGCGCTTTTAGCACTTGGCTCTATCGGATTGTTACCAACTGCTATCTTGATCGTCGCAAGCGGGATCGATCCCGAACTACGGTTAGTCTTGACGCGACCATCCAGCACGACCAAGAAGAGATCACTCGTGAGATCGAAGATCCGGGTGATACGCCGGACGAATCAGCAGAAAGAAATCAGCGAGAAGTCATGCTGCAGAAGGCACTCAGCAAGCTTCCAGAATTTCAAAAGGCAATGATCATCATGTTTCATGCTGAACAACAAACCTACGAAGAAATCGCCGAAGCCCTTGACCTTCCTTTAGGAACCGTTAAGAGCCGATTGAATCGAGCTCGAATAAGTCTAAGAGAAATACTTGTAGAAAACGAGGAACTATTCACGGTTTAAGGCAGTCATAGCCTCATTAGCACTTTAAGGAGAAACAAATAAAATGAGCCAAGAAAGATTGCGAGAACATTTCTCAGACCTCTACGAAGGGACTATTGACCCAGGTCTAGCACAGCAAATTAATGCTCGATTCGAAACGGATTTCGAACTGAAAGACGATTACGATCACTTCGTAACCACCATGTTTATGCTCGGCAAAATGCCAGAAGAGCAAATTGAAGTCCCCTCCCATTTGTCGTCAATGATCGCTGATCGATTGGCGGCAAATCCCAAAAAGCCATCAATGTCAATTGGGGCATTTTGGCGGAACCTCGCTTTTGGGGGACTTGCTTGTGTTGCTATCGGCAGTGCATTCTTTGCCGTTAAGAACAAGAACCAAAGCATTGGAGATCCAAATGAAGCTGGGTTTATTCATTCAGCAGCAAATAAGGTTCTCGACACCATTGAAATCAAGATGGTAAATGACGAGCCAAAGTTGATGTACGAAAGCAGTGGACCAAAAACAATCACGGTGGTCAATGTTGAAGACCAAAAGCTCGTAAAGAAGTACGAAGTTGACGGAAAGGAAAAGAATGTCAATTCGGTTTTAGCCAATACAAACGAACAGCCAGCAGCCTTTCAGATTGAAGCCACTGGTGAAGATGCAAAGCATCTGGTCATTGTTCCAGGCACTCAGAGAGAGCTTGAATCAGTTGGCAAGGGTGACTTGTTGACCTTTGCAAAACTGTTAGCCACAAAGTACCGAAAGGTCGTTCATCTGCAGTTCACTACCGATGCGAAGACTAACTTGCAGTGGGATATTTCAGCCGGTGATGCTCAGGTTGCGGCCAAGTCAGTTCTGCTTGCTACGGATTACACCGTCACGACAAGTGGCGATGGCATCTTGAATATTCAAGCTACTAAATAGACCTGAAAATCAAATGCCCTTTCGATTGATCGAAAGGGCATTTTTATATCTGAATTTTCAGGCCATCATAAGCCAAGCGAACGTTAGAAGGCAACTTTTCTTCATAAATATCGTGGTCATACTCATGACTGAGGTGAGTTAAGTAGGCCATTTTTGGCCCTATCTCGGCTATAGCTTGCATCGTCGCCTCAAAATGAAAATGGTTTGGATGCGGCTCGTGTCGGACAGCATCAATCACCAATATTTCTAGATTCTTCAGCTGATTCTTTACCTTATTAGGGATGAAGTTCACGTCGGTAACGTAGGCAAAGTCATTCACTCGAACTCCGAGGCACGGTACCTTGCCGTGCTGGACTTCGAAAATATTGATTGACAGTCCACACGATTCGAGTACTTCTGGCACGTCGTACAAATCAAACCGAGGAACAAAAACTCCGGTAGGAACTTCGCCAAAGGCGTAGGGGAAAATTCGCTTGATGTCTTCTTGATAGCGAGGCAAAGTGTAGACAGGAAGGGCCCTCTCCTCCACCATGCAAAACGATCTTAGGTCATCCATTCCCATTACGTGATCCGCATGAGTATGGGTGATCAAAACTTCTTGAACAGAGAATATTTTCTCCCGAGTTAGCTGAAGCCGTAGTTCAGGCGTACAGTCAATGAGGAAGTTTCCCGTTGGTCCCTTGAGGAGGCAAGACGAGCGGGTCCGATGGTTCTTGGGATTGGCTAGAAAGGCATCTGAATACCGAATTCCAAGCATCGGGACGCCATTACTTGTTCCCGATCCAAGAATAACTGCCTCGCCTGAAGCCATCTCTTAAATTTCGCCGGATCGTTTCATCACTTCGAAGGCAACATAGGTGCCCGAAATTTCGGTGTACTGGGAGATTCGGTCTAAACATCGAGCGAAGTTTCGCTCATTTGCGTCATCGTAGACAGTTTGCTCTTTACGAGCCTCGGCAACGATTGAGACAGCGGCTTCAAAAAATCTAGCTCGGTTTTGCGGCAAAGACTTTTGTTGGACGGCGGCAAATTCTCGGCTGATTTTTTCGTAAATGGTTTCCCATGAACTTCGAGTGGTTAACTCGACTTTCATCTTTGCCATTTCGGCGTCTTGCATTCGTCGACGTTCGATGTCTCGACGCTTGGTGACTTCCCAATCGTGTTGCTCTATGCCATCAATGATCCGAATCTTTGTTGCGGCACCAACAACTTTGCTAACCGAAATCTCTATGAGGCGCGCAGTGCTCGCCATTCGAAGGTGGCCTCCAAATTCCGCACTACCGTGGGGTACTCCAAGAACGAATACTCCGTCCTCAATTGCAATTGGAACGGCGGACTTTAGTGCCGTCCAAATTCCGATTCCGGTAACGCCAGCGCGCACCGTTGGAATAGCCTTTTCCCATATCTCTGCGACTTCCGCCATAACCGTCTGAAGTATAGTCCTTTCACCACCTAATATTGCCTGGTTCCAGCATCAATTTTGAGCCTAATGTAACATTTGAATTCATTCCAATGCTTAATATTCGAGTAGGATATTTTCATGATTCGAAGAATACTTTTTGTCACCGTGCTCGCTACGATGTTTGGTTGCGGCGGAGCAGGGGGAGGCGGAGGTACGGGTGGAGTTTGTTCAGCAACGGCTTACACTCCCAATTATGCGACTGCTTCAGGCATGACCTTGCGAAAGTGGGATCATCTTCCCATCAAGGTTTTCTTCGCGACAACGACGAACATAGGTTCTACAACCATCGAACAACACCTGAGAGACGGTTTCGATAAGTGGGAAGTTGCCTTGACTCGAGACCTCTGGACCGAAGTTGGCACGTCGGGAGCAGCCGATATGGTGGTTACGGTTGAGGCTTCGGCACCTCAGTCAACTTTGGCAACTACAACCGTGTTTTTCCCTTCGGGGTCGGTGATATTGTCTTCTGCGACGATGACCGTCTATACGTGGGGCGCGATTCCTGAGGCGGACTACAATCCTACTGCGGCTCATGAAATGGGTCATGCACTCGGAATTGGTGGGCATTCGGGTAGCAATCTTGATATCATGTACTTTACGGGGAATCTATCAGGGTCCTTGACCACTCCAGATCTCAATACACTTCGAACTTGCTATTGTGACTTTGGAAGTACCTCCATTCCGGCAAAGAGAGCGCAACTTGGAAAGCAAGATTCCGAGACTTTTGTTTACCCTCACAAATAGAGTTTAGAACCTTTGACCGACGTGGGTTTGTTGCATTCCCACGTACGGTCGAAAGGCGCCAAGCCACTGACCTTGTACTTCGGCATCACCCATCATCCCTTCTCCACAATTGAGAAATACTTCGTGGCGACACTGATATTCGACCGAACCTTCTACGGGGGACAGAATCTTCACAAAGAACCTTGGTCGGTCCAAAAATTCTATTTCGGATTCATCGGTAATCATTCGATGATCGGAGCCGGTAATGGCGTATCGAGCTAGAACTCGGCAATGCTGCATCACCGTTCTATTCCCAGTCAATTCTGTCTTTTCCGACCGAATACCATAGATTAACCCGCTTACATAAAGGACCAACCCAAGAACGGGGAGCCACTTAGCGATATTGAAAATGTTAACCACGGTTGGACCAAAGTTAGCTCCAAAAGCCAAGAAGTAGACCCCAATACCGCAGCCAAACATCATGATCAATCCAATGAACATGAACCAACCGATGATGGTGTCTCGACGCTCAAGACGCCTCTCTTTCGAGAACGGATTCCAGTGGTGCATTGGCATGATATTCGTTACAAAAAAACGGAGCGATTAAGAAATTCTAGATCAAATTCACCTAGAACGACTTGGTCGCCCCGTAATCTCTCGCAAAACCTATACGAGGCTTCGCGTGATGCCAGGAGTACCTGGCATGATAAGATCTGCAACTCCGTAGCTGCGCCTTAGGTCGTGCATGACAACTTTGGCTCGATGTCCGATTGACTCGTATCCGTTGATGACTTCTACAAAGAAACCTTCGTCAGTCCATCCAACGGCTCGATTTGAACCTTCGAATGCTGAACGTCTTACGTTGACTTCCATCACCTGAGACCGTCGATAGATCATTAGTTCTTTGTCAAACTCTTCCAACGTGCCGGCAGTAATCTCGTACTCTTCATATTCCAGGTCAAAGTTGGCTCGGATGTAGATTCCGCGTCGGATCTCGTGTTCGAGCTCTTCAACGTTTTCGCCATCAAGCCCGATTAGGGCCTCGATAACTGCAGGATGGGCTTCCACGAGGAAAGCGTTGCCAGGCTCAGCCATTCGGCGTTGCATGTCTCGCTCGATCCAAAGGGAAACGGTTTCCTTGCTTGGGATTCGTCCGACTCCCATGCACATTGGGCAGCTCTCCGTGATTTCCTGAGTAACTGATTCACCGGTTCGCTTTCGGGTCAACTCAACCAATCCGAGTGAAGATATCTTCCCTACTCGGGTTCTGGCACGATCGTATTCTAGACCACCGGCAAAATGATCCATGATCTGCTTTTTGTCGCCGAGGTCCTCCATGTCGATGAAGTCACAGACGATGATTCCGCCCATGTCTCGAAGTCGTAGCTGGCGAAGAATTTCGTCGGCAGCTTCGAGGTTGGTCTTCATGATCGTGTCGCTCAAGTTTGTTGAACCAACGTGCTTGCCCGTATTAACGTCAATCGCGGTCAATGCTTCCATTTCGTCGATGACGAGGTAACCGCCCGACTTCAACGGAACATGGTGCTGCATGATTCGCTCAAGTTCTTTTTCTACCCCGTAGTAGTCATAAATTGGTTCCTCACGGTCGTAAAGCATGATCTTTTCGGTCATTGCTGGCGCAACTGCCTTGGCGATCATGTGTACCTTCTCGTACTCATCCGGATCGTCAATGATCATTCGGTTGATGGCATCGCCAAAAACTTCTCGAACGGTTCTGAATAAAAGGGTTTGATCGCGGTGCACACAAGCTGGGGCTCGCAGTCGCTTCGCTTGCTTGGTGACTTCTTCCCAAACTCGAACGAGGTACAGGATGTCTGCCCTCAATTCGGTCTCGGTTCGACCATCGCACTCGGTTCGGCAGATAAGCCCGAATTCCGGTGGACAAATCTTGTCGCCAATCTTCTTGAGGCGATCTCGCTCTCGTCGATCGTCAATCTTTCGACTTACGGCTACTCCGCCAGATTCGGGAAGAAGTACAACGTAACGGCCAGGTAGCGAGATTCGAGTTGAAACTCTAGCGCCTTTGGTTCCTCGTGGACCTTTGGTGACCTGTACCATGACTTGCTGCCCTGGTTTGAGAAGATCCTTAATCTTGCGACGTCTTAGTTCTGATCGTCTAACCGATGCTGGGGAATTGTCGTTGCCTTCTTCAGGAAGGATGTCGGCAATGCTGAGGTAGGTGTTTCGCTCAAGGCCAATGTCGACGAACGCGGCTTCCATTCCGGGAAGAACGTTTTGGACAATGCCCTTAAAGATAGAGCCGACCACGCGTTCTTCGCGTTCAACGCGAAATTCCATCAGCTTGCCATCTTCGAGGAGGGCGATACGGGTCTCACGGTTGGAGACGTTTACGATGAGTTCGCTATTGCGAGGTGCAGTAGGAACGCTAGGTTTTAATTCGATTTTGCGGCGCCGCGGGGTGCGTCCGGTCTGTATTCTTGCGGCCATTAGGAAAGTGTTTCCAGGTTGATTGTACCCCTGCGGGAGCTTTCGCCTTTCAGTAACCAGCTTGCTGCGCATATCTCTCGATCATGGCGAGGCATTTTGTCCAATTGGTAAGCTAGGGACCCATGCCACCCTTTTTGCCAACTGAACCTGAGCAACAACGTCGCGACGAGGTCATGACACGGGTTTTGAGGTGCATTCGGAGTGACGAACGGATCAAGCTTCCGGAGTTTAACCCTACTCTGGATCGACCTACTGATCAATTTGCGCTCCTGAGTATTGGTCTTGAGCCCAACGATTTTTCCGGCTCGGTCGGAGGTTTTCGGTATCAGTTTGAGGGAGAGGAAGACTTGCTACACCTCATTGTTACCGCAGACAACCAAGGAGAACTGAAAACAGAAGACTCTCAGGCTGTGGCAGCATTTGTGTTGCGCGGAATGCCGTCGGCCCTAATCTGGCTCAAACCTGGCGGGTTTTCAACTCATTTTTACTTTGGACACGACGAGTTGTTGAAAAATGTTATTGATTAGTTGACATACATCAGAAAATGATGTATGGTATTGATACCTCAGAAATGGGAGGTATCAAATGGCATTTAAAAGTGATAACGACGCGCTAATCCTCGGAGTTCTGGCAGAACGATCTCTGCACGGCTACGAGATTTCGAAACAGATCAAATTGAAGAGCAAAGGATCGCTCACTCTCCCTGAAAACAAGCTGTATCCTGCCCTGCACAAGTTGGAAGAGTTGGGACTGATTACCTCGGAGTGGGTTCCTCAGCATGGTAAGCCGGACCGCAAGGTGTATTCAATTTCACCCGAGGGGACGAAGGAGCTTGACAGTCATCGGTCGGCCTGGAAGAAGTTCATGGCGAACATCAACTCGGTGATGATGGACACGTTCAGCCGGGAGTCGGAGTTGTGAGCATGTACGCCGATTGGTATGCGGTTGAGCTCGATGGATATCTCCGCGGGCGCATGTCCGAAGTTCAGCGATTTGAAGCCACTCGAGAAATCCTCAATCACTTTGCCGAGCATGTCGATGACTTAGTCAGCAAGGGAATGGACCCCATTGAGGCCGAAAAGGCGGCGATCGTGGCATTTGGGTCGCCAAGACAAGCGGCGATCAATCTTCTCGGTCAGTCTAAGGG
>JBAXBU010000032.1:0-31745 GCA_037141835.1 Armatimonadota bacterium
TGGACATAAGCCCCGCTGCCGTTGCGTTTCACGACCGCCCGAGCGTGCCGCCGTGCGGCCCGGGCCGCAGCCAGCACCGTCCGGTGTTTGGAGATTACCGTGTTGTTGAACGTATCAGTGAGGATGATCATACTTTTTCTTTCGTTGCTGGGCCTGTGGCAGGCCCGGGTTGGTGATCCACAGACCGGGCACCTGCCCGGTTTCGCCGCTCCCGGCTCGTCAGTGTGGTTATAGGATGTAGCTCACGACCTCGTAGGTCCCGGTCTCGAGCCGGGTAATAATGACGTGCAAATATTTTTTGGTGGCCTTGCCCTTAAGGCTCAACAAGGGAAAATGCCCCTCCTTCACCTCGCCATATGCCACCCCGCCGATCCCGAAGGTCCGCTCCACGCCGTTTTGTAAATTGTCATCATGCTCGAGAACTGCCCCGGCGGCATGGCACTCGGCAAGCACATGATCGATACACTGCTGAAGGTATTGTTTGAACATAGATGAACACTCTGCGTTGCAACGGGCTTGTGACCGTCCCGAGTGGATCCCGGGGCCGCATTTTTCATGAACGGTCTACGAAATGGATTGGCTGTTCCTCGCCTTCTTGTCATTCGCTCCGCCTGTCCGGCCCGGGGGTCTGTCATGGCCACCCGGACTGTTTTCAGTGTTTTTTGCAGCACACTCACACGTTGAGGCTGCGACCGCTCTGGCTGGTCTGCCATCCGTTTCGAGGACCGGATCTACGTCCCCCGGGGTTGCCCCGGCCACCGCGCTCTCCCCGTCCCGTCACCGACGAAAACCGTAGACTGAGCCTCTACATTACCAGTTCTGGGGTATCTGTCAACCAGATCAGTGAAATATTTTACGATTGTCACAAAACCCCTGAAAACATTGGGGATTTCGATCAAGATAAATTTTGCACCCAGATGGAATGGTCCTCAAAACGGCTCAAAACATAACACAAAACAGGTGTTTTAGCCCTGCAAACATTGGGGATTTCAATTCATACCAGTTTCGAGAAAACACCTGAAAAGGGGCTGTCTGAACACAGCTGGGAGCGGGAAAAGGCCAAATTCTTAACAAAAACAGGCTCTATTCAAACCCTGATCCTGATCATAAGACGTTCTAATATCCGAAACTATGCGGAGCGCACCGCAACCCGGCTCCCCTCACAGACTGTCCCGGAGAAGGCCAAACCCGCTTGAGAACTGGCCTGACCCGGTGCAATCTGGGTCGATGACGACCACGCACAGACCCACCATGCAGGACAAGCTCGAGGCGAAACGGCTTTACGTGTCCGGTGCTGGATCCGGACCAGACATCGCACGGCTCCTGAACCTCAAATACCCCACAGTTAAACGCTGGATTCTGGCTGGGGGATGGACCCCGATGCGCTCCGCGCACACAGGACGGGCCGAGCAGCGGCTGATCCAAGATGATCCCGCGCCTGCGCCTGTTCCGAGCCCGGTTCTGCCCGGGGACATCCTGAGCGGTCAGCAGCTGGTCGTGGTTGGTCAGATCGAGAGGCTGGATGGGCTGATAGCACAGTGCCTCGAGCCCGGCGACATGGTCCGGCTCATCCAAGCCAAAGCCGCGCTCTACAGCCTGCTGCATGCCCGTCCAGCACCCGTCCGCAGCCGGGCCAGAGCCCGGGCCAGCTGGTCGCCAGTCGAGCCCCTGCCCGGGTCAGATCCGGAGCCTATCCCCGGACCAGATCCGGGTGATCAGTTGCCCTGATCCCGTCCATCAGTTCAATGCAAGTGAGTATAACCAGTATTGTGCGACCATATTGTTTGCCCTGTTTTGCCTCTGATTTGAGGTAGAACGAAGACCCGGCCCTGCCCAGAGCCACGGCTCGGGGCCGGGTCTGGTCGGCTGGTCAGGTGATGCGTGTCAGCCCGGGCTCGAGTCGGGCCCGGTCGTCACCCGGATCGGGTCGCGCTCCGGTCCGGGCTTGGGCAGGGCGGGTAAGGAATCTCTTTTTCCCCCGGACCCGTCCCCGCCCACCCACCCGGGGGGGCCTCGACCCCCTGCGCCGGTCGCGCACCGCCCCCTAGCCAATTCACCAGAGTGTGCCATCCAACCCCGTCCCGGTTCAAAATCTGCTTGCCTCAGTCAGTTTCCGGCACCGTTCTTGGTCCAGTTTCGGAATGGGTCCCAGTTCAAAAACCGGACCCGTCCCCGCCCTTGCGCCAAATCTCACCCACCCTGTTTGCGCTAAATCTCACCCACCCTACCCGGTCAAATTTTGTTTAGGAACAAATCGCCTCTAAATGGGTTGCGCCAAATCTCACCCACCTTGTTTCCTCCAAATCTCACCCACCCTGTTTCCTCCAAATCTCCCCCACCTTGTTTGCGCCAAATCTCCCCCACCCTAGCCACCCCTGTTCTTGCATCTGTGCCGGGTAACAGTAAACTGTTGAGGTGAAGCTAAACATTTTAACGATTGTTCATAACGGGATGCCGTGGTTGCCCCATCACATCAAAGAGTTTGAGAAGCTGAAACTTGATTGGCATTGGCACATTGTGCATGGGCCGTGTTCAAACGCCGGGTCGACCGCTTGGTGTAAAGGAAACGTTCCGGGACTGTCCACAGATGGGACATCTGAATATTTGGATTGGCTGGCCAAATACGGCGGAGTGACGGTGTATGAGCAGGACTGGTGGCCGGGAGGGAAGGACGAGATGGTTAATCGCCCTATTGGCGAGCGTAATTGGGGCGAGGACGAGTCGGTGCTGATGCAGGTGGATGTTGATGAGTTCTGGAAGGCGGAGCAGCTGGAGACGATCGTGGAGACGTTTGAAAGGGGGAAGGTCTGGCAAATGATGAAGTTCAGGTGCAATTACTTTTTGGGGCCGGACATCATTGCGACGGGTCCGGGTGGGTGGGGAGACCATGATGAGGAGTGGTTGAGAGCATGGAGATGGAAACCCGGAATGATGTTCGACAAACACGAGTGGCCGATACTGGCCGGAAACAAAGGGTCTTGTTTGCGGAAACGGTATACCGACGCAATGGGATTGAGGTTTAACCATTTCTCTTGGGTGACGGTGGAGCAGGCCCGATTCAAGGAAAGCTTTTACCGGTATCCCGCTGCGGAGGAGTTTTGGACCCGGTTGCAACAGAACAAGGAATGGCCGGTGGATCTGACCAAATTTTTTTACTGGGGCATTAACAGTGGCATTATGTGGTCAAAGGCTGATCTGTGGAACAACGTTTACCCGACACAAAAAAACCCCTATCATGAGCTATGGAAATTGACGTCATCGAAGATTTGACCGACCCCAGCTATCCAAACATCATGGTGGTCCTTATGTTCCCGGAGCTTTTGGACGAAGCCGAATGCGTAGAAGACATTCAGCGGGTTGAAATCTTTTGCTTGAACTGACCTGACATAAGGGTAAGGTGGCCCTGTCAGGTTTACTTCTTTCCCTGACTTGCATAGACTCCCTCGCCGGGTTTCACTGTCTGTTCCCGGCGAGGGTTTTCTTTTACAGGCATTGAGGTGCAACGCTGTGTAACGCTGTGTAACATAATGTAACGTTTTGTAACGGACTGTAACGGAGTGTTAACGCCCAACAGTGTCTATGTCTATGTCTATGTCTTTGTTGTTTTGGGAAGGGGGTGGGGGGGGAAACCCTTTTCAGACCTCTGTTGACAGGTTTTAACAGATGTTGTAGATTTCTGGGAATGATGAACATTCCGATAAAAATGGTGGCGGTGATCGATCAGGTTGCGGCGGGTGCAATCGTTCGGGATCACCGGAAACAGAAGAACATAACCCTTGAGGTGTTGGCGGAAAAGATCGGGTGGAGCCGGTGCTACCTATCCGAGCTTGAGCGCGGTCGCCGGACTTGGAACCCAATCACATGGAACAACACCCTCAAGGCAATAGAATCGCATGAGTAAGATCTATTCGAGGGTCTTCCTCCAAATCTTGGACTCTTCCATTTCGGAGGATTGGGTTATGCGGCATGTGTTTGAAGACTTCCTTAAGCTGGCTCATTGGAGAACCGGCATCGTGGACATGACCCGCGAGGCCTTGTCCCGGCGTCTGAACATCCCCTTGGACATCCTCAACGAGAAGATTGAGAGGTTGGAAAGTCCTGACCCTCAGAGCCGTGATTCCGAACTGCAAGGCCGCAGGCTCGAACGGATAGACCCCCATCGGAACTGGGGGTGGCGTATTGTCAATCACGACAAGTATGAAGAGATCCGGGGGAAATCGGACGGGGCAGACCGGGTTCGTCTTCACCGGGAACGCAAGGAACAGGCCTCCGTGGTTCCGGACAAGCGCGAGAAGTCGGAGACAAACAAAACGGCACCGGTAAAGACCGTGAAGTATTTTGATGAGTTCATTCAGTTTTGGAGCATTTACCCTAAGAAGGTTGCGAAGAACGATGCGCTCAAAGCGTTTCAGAAGGCAATGGAGACAGTGAACGTTGCGGTGATCATCAATGCGGTTCAAGCTCAATTAGCCTGCGATGCGTGGGCCAAGGAAGGCGGTAAATACATTCCCAACCCCACTACGTGGTTGAACGGTGGTCAGTGGGATAACGAATACGCAGTGTCGTTTGTGTCCACGAAAAAGTCCATCGTGGAGCAGGACTTGGAAAAACTTTTGCGGTAAACAACAAAAAGAAAAACAGATGCTATTAAACTATCAGTGTCGGTATTGTAAATTGGAGGCAACCATTCCTCTTGATGATGAAGGATTGGATATGTTCCAAGTGGAAAAGTTCAAACCTATCCTTTGCTGTAACCGGTGCGCGGATTCAATAGTGGCCCGCAGGGCAGTGGTGGACAGGATAAAGAAGGCGGTGGAGTTACTTATTATACAGCGGTATTCATCCAACCCGGACAATGTTGTGGTCGTAACCAAAAACGTCAGGGAGGCTTTGACCGTTTTGACTAAGCGTTACGCCACTTTGGTCAACGAGTATTTTAAAAAGCCAAACATGTGGCACGCGGACTTCGTTGATTTACTCATGGACAAGCCACGGTATTACGAGACTATCCTCAAGGATTATTTTAGACACAGGAGGGTGGCATGAGCGGAATTACACGCGACCCCGAAATAGAAATCATCAAGCACTTCAAGGAATTGCTTGAAACACGGAACATCAAACCAGAAAGCAAAAAAGGAATGAGTTTGCAGTTTTGGTATTTGAACGGTGTTTATGCGGCCACCGGAGGAATCCCTGCATCTATTTGGATCTGCCAAGCAACCCGCAGATCAATACTCACAGATATAAACCAGAATAACTTACCGCCTGCTCCACCACTAATGGCAATTGCATTAAAGAATGGAGGGATCAAAATATGACTTACACCGACGAACAACTTAAAAAGACTCTGGCAAAGATGTTGCCAAGGACAGTGTGTTATGGATCGCCGCAAGGAGCGGACGGACTATGCTGGCGAGTGCCTACGTATGCTGGTTTATATCGTAGTGTTAGCAACACCGAACTCCTGCACCTGTGCTGGTTGGTGGAAGAAACACTTACTGAATATAGGTCGGCAGATTATGCAGAGCTTATGCGTCCAATATCTGAAAACTACAAACGGTTGTATCACGCCACATGGCAACGACGGGTCGTAATGTTGGCAAAGGTGAAAGGGATTGAGATATGAACTATAACGACGAACAACTTAAAAAGACTCTGGCAAAGATGTTGCCAAGCACAGTGTGTTATGGATCGCCGCAAGGAGCGGACGGACTACACTGGCGACCACATTGGAATGTTGGTTCATACCACAATGTTAGAGACACAGAACTTTTGCATTTGTGTCATTTGGCGGAGAATACGCTGTGTGAATATTCCGGCGAGCATAATAATGAATGGTCACAACGTGATAATTTTATCAAAGAATTGATGAAATTAAACGGAATTTGGAGTGGAAATGGATGGAGTTGGGGCGATGTCTGTGACGCAGATTTATTTCAAGCAGCTAATGCTACATGGCAGGAACGAGTCATTGCATTGGCAAAGGTGAAAGGGATTGAGATATGAGTTTAAATAGTGACAAATTAAATGGAATTGATTTTACACCAACACCTAGAACAGACCGAGCATGGGCACGAGGAAGAATGATTGTTTGTCCAAAATGTTCAAATAGAAAACAATTGTTTGAATTGATATACAATCCCAAAGGCGAGCAGTTGTGTGAAAAATGCGGAGGGAAATTCTCATCTCATTTTACGCCTTCTGATTCCCATTTAAAAAAGATGAACAGAGAAAAGGAGCAAAAGTGAACGAGATCAGAAACAAAAGAATGCAGGAAGTGTCAGACATAATAAAGTCATTGCCTAAAATGATGAGCTTGAAAGAAGTGGCAAAAGAACTTGGAGTAACTCCTCAAGCTGTTAGCTATACAGAGAGAATGGCAATTTGGAAAATCAAAAAGAGAATGAGCGAAGGAGAGTTTGGAAAATGATGAAGGACGGAACGCCTCACCATCTTTACATGAGAAAGTGGAGAACACAAAAATTGACTAAGGTTGGATCTTTGAAAACAAATCAAAAACGCCCAGAGCTTCAGGGCTTGTCTGGAGCTAAATACAAATCAGCTTACAAAAAGTTGATTAAGAAGATAAATGAAACTAATAGATTGCATTCGGAAGTTCGAGGACGCAATAGAGTCCTACAACAACAACGTGGCAAAAGGGAAAAGGCCGATCGTTCAACCAAGACCAGAAGATCACGGGCTCAAGTGTCACGTAGGAAAAATGATGGCTCAAAAGGTTCTGGACAGAAAACCGCTTAAGTGATACCGATCTAGCGATATGACATTTCGATTAAAAAACAGACACGAGTGCCCGCCTAACGGGTTCATTGTTCGCGTCAAAGAGATCGACATCGAACGCCAGTTTTGGTCGTTTAGCGAGGCTGTGAGATTCTTTGTCAACTTAGCCGAATCAAATCCTCAATTGAAACTTCCAACCAGCCCTGCGGTGGCGGCTGAGATCGTAGACGAAATGAACGCCAAGAGGTGTTCAGCTATTTCAAACGCAGAACACTTTTACACCCAGATGCAAGGAGAACCTATGAATCTGGCTTCAGACGTATCTTCCGCTCCGGCTATGAAACAATGCTGCGGACGGTCATGAACGACTTCTTCAAAAACATCAAAGTGGGAATGGCCACTTTGGTTGACTGGTTTGGCAAAGGTGCTAGCCCCGTAGACAAACAGGTTGCCGAAATGAGAGCTTCAGTCTGCGTTAGGTGTCCGATGAATCAAGCGGGCAGCTGGACTGATCGGTGGGGCGAATACGCAGACACAGTGCTTGGAGTCTTCTGGTGGTTAAAAACAAAAGGGTGCGAGTCCACCCAAGACGAAAACCTACACATCTGCACGGCGTGTGATTGCCCGATGCGCGTAAAGATTTGGGTTCCAAGGGAAATGATAGATGACCACCTCCCGGAATCGACAAAAGCAAAACTTTGGTCAGAATGTTGGATGAGAAAAAATGAAAATTAAACACGTCTATTACGATTACACGCCAACCAAAACCGCCGATAAACGGAGGTATGCGATGGCTAAAAGCACTTGGGACAAACTCAAATGGGATGATGGAAAGGTTTTGAGGAGTGACTTGTCTAGGTTTCTTTTGGATGGAAACTCATCGTTGCCTTATATCCGGGACGTGATTGACGCCGGGGCGAAAGGGTTGTCCGACAAAGATGTTGTTGTGTTCACAAAAGGCGACACTTGTTTGGCAAACGAAACCATTGAGGAAATCAAGAAAGCCATGTCTCGAGTTGCGGCATGTTATTGCATCAGACGCGAGATTCGGGCAGAACTGAAAAGCCCTTTGAGCGACATCAATATTAAAACGGGGTTGATGTATAAAAAGAATCCCGCTGACTTGTTTGCCTTCACGGTTCAATGGTGGAACAAAAACCGAAAGAATTTTCCGTCAATGGTTTTGGGACGGGAACGTTGGGACACCGTAATAACCACGCTTATCGACGAGTCAGGCATGTGGCCGGACACCGTGATCAAAGACATCGTATACCACGAGATGCACGATGCCTTTTGGTGCGAGCCGGACATCAAGGTCAAGCTGGTTGGCAACCGGGTAAATTATGATCTTGCCGTGGTGTTTTTCAAAAAGCGCGGGCTCTCTCACGAAAAGTTTGGATTCAAGTGACTTGCAAAACAATTGACTGGATCTAATATAGGTCAATGAAATTCACAGACAGTTCCGCCGTTGAACAAGTGGTTTGGCAGCTGAAGCTCGCGGATTATCCTCGGGCACAAAACCGTGCGCTCATCAACGAACTGTTTAACGGAATGCCCCCTTACACTGAAGATGAGGTGCGCGACAACAACATCGCAACCAACGTCAACTTTCTTCAGTCCACCAAAGTAGCCCACGATGCCCGGAGCCAGTTCAATCAAGCGTTTTTGGTGCCTGACCCTTTGTTCAGCATTGACGTCGACTACGGGCCATCCCACAAGCGGCAAGAGTATTCCAGCATCATCACCAAGGAAGCGAATCGTATTGTCAAAGGGTCGTTGTTCTACATGGAAACCCAGCGCAGCACGATCGCTCAAAACGTCATGCACGGCATTGCCCCAACGTCATGGGCTGATTCGACGTCGTGGTGCCCCAGATCGGACGGCGTTGAAGACATTCTGATTCCAAGCAACACCTTGTGCAGCTTGGAAAACTTGCCTTTTTTTGCAAAGTTCCGGTCTTACACAGCCCGGGAGTTGTGGGATAAAACTCACGGTCCAATGGTTGATCCGGGGTGGAACATTGAACTGGTTGAATCTGCGGTCAAATGGATTGACGGTCAGGCTCAAGCGTTGCTAGGAAATTCATGGCCCGAAGTTTGGTCTCCTGAGAAAATGGAAGAGCGGGTCAAACAAGACGGAGGGCTATACGCTGCCGATGCTGTTCCTACCGTGGACGTCTACGACTTCTTTTATTGGGATGACAGCGATGGTCGAACGGGATGGAGGCGCAAGATGGTTCTGGACGCTTGGGGGTTTCCGGGAGTTGGGGGCTCGATCCGAGACATTCAAGACATTAAAACCGATCGGTCTCGTTACGGAATGGAACGGTCTCAGTTTCTTTACGACTCGGAACAAAAACAAAATCCGGTCTACGCTGACAAGCTGGAACACATTGTTCATTTTCAATTTGCGGATTGTTCATCTGTTGGGCCGTTTCGGTATCATTCGGTGCGATCACTCGGGTTCATGCTTTACTCGGTCTGTCATCTTGAAAACCGACTTCGGTGTAAATTCAATGACGCTGTCTTTGAAAGCTTGATGCAATATTTTCGGGTGAACAACATGGCTGACGCAGAGCGGGCCATGAAGATTGACCTCACTGATAAACGGCCTCTTCCTGATGGCATCCAGTTTGTTCGCCCTGAGGAACGTTGGAAGGTGGATGAACGTTTGATTCAAATGGCCATGCAGTCAAACCAGCAGACCATCAGCAACGGAAGTCAAAATTTCATTCATTCGATGGACAGTGACAAGATGAATGCAAAGAGCGCGAGCGAGACGATTTCAAGGGAAGCCCAATCGGCTTCCATGATTTCAGCGATGCTAAATCAGGCATATCTTTACAAGGCTCATCAGTATCGTGAAATTTGTCGACGGTTGTGCATGTCCACTGAGACCTCTCAAGACACTGACGCAAACAAGTTTCGGTCAGCCTGCGTTCGTCAGGGTGTTCCAATCGAAGCTCTTTGTGAAGATTACTTTGACATTGAGCCGACCAAAATCATGGGGGCGGGAAACAAGGTTTTGCAGTCAGCGATGATGGACAAAATCATGTTGATGTATTACCCCAAGCTTGACCCGTCTTCTCAGCGCGAAGCTCTCAGGCAAGGGCTGGCTATCACCATCGAAGACTATTCAAAAGCTGCCCGTTGGGTTCCCGATCAGCCTGTGTCCAGCGGGTCAAAGCATGACGCTCAATTGTCTGCCGGAGTTCTTTTGTCAGGTCTTCCCATGGACTTTAAACAAGGCGTCAATCACGATGAATACGCTCAAACACTTTTGGTGGCTCTTCAGGTTAAGGTCCAGCAAATTCAATCTCGAGGAATTCCCATCACTCAAGATGAGTTGATTGGGATACAAAACCTTGCAGGCATGTCTATTCAAGGTCAGCCGGTTCAAGGAGGGAACGGAATTCATTTGCACATTGAAGTGATGCAAAATCAAATTCCACAAAACATCAAAGGTCATCCTGATGTAAAATCATCCAAAGAAAAGGTGAAGGCGTTTGCTGACCAGCTGTCCAAGCTGATGAATCAGGTCAAGGCGATGGCCCAGCAGGCCGCAGAAGCGGCGAAGAAGTCCGCTCAGTCTCCTCAGGGCGGTCAGCAAATTGACCCCAAGGATCAGGCAAAGATCAACGCCATGATCATGGTGGCCAAAACCAAAGCTCAGTTGGCCAGCGAATCTCATGCTCAACGAACGGCTCAACGTCAAATCCAATGGGAGATGGAACAAAAGCGCGGTCACAAACATCACGTTCACGAGATGTCCAAAGACATGGATAGGCACAATGTTGAAATCTTGAGCAGTCATCTCAAGGCAATGAACGCACCTCAAAAACCTGAATGAAGGAGACAAAAGATGTTGTCGCTTGTGTCGTTGATCATGGGCTGTTTCTCCCGTGGGCTGACATGCTTAGTCGCGGGTTCAAAAAGGTTTACTACCACACGCCGTGGGAAAAATCTTTCCCAAAAATTGGAGACTGCGTTATCGGTGACGGATACAAAAACGTTGAAAGACTCGACGATTTCTTTCCGCTTATTGACAAGATCGACTTGTTCGTGTTCCCCGACATTGGATGGAACGGTTTACAGCTTCACCTTGAGGGCTGTGGAAAACCGGTCTGGGGTTCGAGAATGGGAGATGAGTTAGAGATCTACAGAGAAAATTTCATGGACGTTCTTAAAGAGGTTGGGTTGTCGTTGCCCGGCTTTAAAAAGATCAGGGGGCTGTCCAATTTGAAATCTTATCTGAAAGATAAGACAGACAAATACCTCAAGGTTTCAAAATACCGGGGTTCCTTTGAAACGTATCACTGGCGTAGTTGGCGCGAAGACGAAGGGGAAATGGAAAAGTGGGCAGTCAGGTTTGGCCCCCTTAAAGACGAAATTCCTTTTGTCGTGGTAGACCCAATCAAAACTGAAATTGAAGACGGATACGATGGATACTGCGTTGACGGAAAGTTTCCAAAGCAAGCGTTCCATGGAATCGAATGCAAGGACAAGGGTTACATGTGCGCTATTCAAGACTTTGAATCCTTGCCGGATCAAATCAAAGACGTAAACTTTGCCATTTCTCCAAAGCTCACGCAGGTCAGGTATCGAAACAATTTCTCAACCGAAGTTCGCATCACAGAAGATGACGCCTTTTTCATTGATCCCACTTGCCGTTTAGGCTCTCCCCCAAGTCAGGTGATGGCGGAAATGCTTTCAAATTGGTGCGAGATTGTGTGGAAAGGGGCCCACGGGGAATTGGTGGAGATGGAGCCTCTTGCCACTTACGGCGTTCAAACGGTTTTGAATTCCAAGTGCGAACCCGGGTTCTGGGGCGTGGCAGACTTTCCTGAAGAGATTCGACAGTGGGTCAAATGCGGAAACTGTTGCGAGGTGGATGGAAGGCTTTGCTTTCCTCCTACTGATGAAGCTGACACCATGATTGGATGGTTGTGCGCGGTTGGTGATTCGTTTGAAGACGCCATTAACAATCTTAAAGAACACGTCAAAATGCTTCCAGACGGAGTCAGCACCGACACTCAATCGTTAGTGAATTTGATTCAGGAAATGGAATCCGCCGAAGAGATGGACATCACGTTTGGCGATGGAAACCTTCCAGATTCGGCATCCGTAATTGAAAAAGTTTGACGGTTAACCGTTAATGTGGTCAGTTACAAAGGTATGAATGAATCGCCTTCTTTGCCAAATTACAATGGAATCAGATACCCTGAAGGAATGAGCCCGTTCAAAGCTGGGTCATTGCTAATGAAAGTTGCCACTGTCGGATCCTCGGATGGCAAGATCAAGAAGGGTAAAGGCGGAGCCGGAAAAAAAGGAAAAGCTTCCGGCAAATCTGTCAGCAAGTCCATGGCTCGAACCATTACTTCTATAAAGAAATGAGTCACCGAGAACAGTTTAAGCAATCTGAACAGGCCAAGTTTTGGAACGACATCGTTGACAGCTTGGTGTTCCGATCGGCTTGCGATCAAGGAATGCTTCATTTCATGTCTTTGCTGGGAAAACCGACAACCCCCGAAGAGGCTGCGGCAAACGAATACCGAAGGCAAGGAGCCTCAGCGTTTCTTGACGTGTTGAAAAACCTGAACACAGAACAAAAAGCACCAACAATTTATGAGCGAAACAACCTTAGAACAGCCTGAACAAGCACCCGAAAAATGCACCATTTGTGGAGGAGACTTCACGAATTGGCCAAACCATTTGGTGGTGATTAGCAACAGTAACAAGACCAGTATGCTGTTCATGCAGCTTGTTAAAAACGATCCGTCCGGACCTGAAATGAAAACCGTTCCGATTCCCATTTGTGTGCCTTGCATTCAGAAGGTGGTTGGAAAAGCGGCCACTACTCAAGCGGCGGTGGAATCCATTTCCGGCAGTGAAACTGAATCCGATACAGCTACCGTCGAAAACAACTAAACATGGACGCTTCCTCACCAGCAGCAGCCCCAGCCCCGGCGGCTCAACCGTCAGCGGCACCCGCCCCGGCGGCTCGGTCTACCCCTAACCCGTCCAGTGGTGGCAGGGAAACCCCTAACCTGAACAACGCTTTTTCAGATCTCGACAAGCTTCTTAGCCCCCCCCAAATCGAAGACAAGGGCGAGGAAAAAAATTCAGAAGAGCCCGAGTTGAAGCAGGACGAGTCAGAAAAAAAACAGGACAAGGTTGAAGACAAAACTTCAGACCAGCCAAAGAAACCTGAAAAAGTAGCCACACTCAGAGAGTCTTACGAAAAGACCAAATCTGAATTGGCTCAGGTTCAGGCAAAGCTCAAGGAATACGAAGACAAGTCCAAGTCAGCACCCAAAATTTCCGATGACGATAAAAAGTCATACGAAGATAGGGTGACAGCAGCGGAAAAACGCAGGGCCGAGTTGGAAGAACACATCAAATATGTGGACTATACCAAGTCCTCGGAATACAAAGACACCTACGAAAAGCCGTTTATCAACGCCTATTCGGAAGGGCGCAAACTTGCCACCAGTTTGAAGATCAGTGACTCGTCGACCGGGGAGATGCGAAACGCCACAAACGAAGATTTTGATTCGATCATGGCGATCAAAGACACCGACGAAGCCGCCACTCGGATTGAAGAATTGTTTGGGACCGGGGTGAAGGCTCAAATGGTTGCTCAGGCCCGGGCTGAAGTCATGAAAGCTTACACCGCAAAAGTAAACGCTGTGGAACAATTCAAGACCAAGGGCGCGGAGTTTGAACGCAATCGGTCAGAGCAGATGACCAAGATGAACGCCGAAGTGGCCAAGATTTGGAAAGACACCGCCACCGAGGGGGCTGAACGTTTGCCCTTGCTGTTTAAGTCGACAGAGGGAGACGACAAGGGCAACGCCGCTCTGGAACAGGGCTACATGCTAGCCGACCTTGCTTTCAACGCTGTTGACCCCGCAAACGTTTCCAAGCTCCCCAAGTGGGTGCAGGAGCGCATGGTCAACGGAAAGCTTCCCCCTCAGGAAATGGCCAAGCTTCACGCTGCCATCAGGAATAAGGCAGGAGCGTTTGATCGCTTGGCTTATCAGAACAAGCAGCTTCAAACTCAACTTGCTGAATTGAAAAAGCAATTGGGCAATTACAAATCATCCGAACCCGGGGAAGGCGAAAAGGGTCGAACTAAAAAATCTGCCAGCGATTCAATTACCGACGTGTTTTCCTCCATTGACCGGATGGCTTCTAGAAGATAACGCGATCAGGTATATTTAAGTTCGCTTCGCAGTCTTCGACTTGCGTTCTGTTTCTGCTCGTTGACATACCAACTCATAATTGAGTTGGCTTTGTTTTCAACAGTCTCTCCAAGCCGTTGAATTCTAAATCCTCTTTGCCTGCATCCCTCGACGGCAATGGCAAGCCAATCAAACAAGTCGGGGGATTTTCCCATTCGATCCTTCAATTCATCTTTGGTTTCAACCTCAATCTTGGCATCTCCACCAACAACCCGGTATTCCCTCATGCAGCCTTCATCTATGACATCGTCTGTCATACCCCTCATTTGGCCGCATTCGATGACGTATCGCACCGAAAACCAAAGTTCTGTGATCCGTTTTCGATAATGCTCGTTGCAAGTTTTTAGCCTCAATTGACCAGACTTTTCATCTCGAGTTGAAAGATCGTGCCTGACCGGCCTGTCAGTAGGAGATCCGCCAGATTCTACAGGGATCGGAGGATTCGATCCAAACCTTTTTGCAAACGCAAACCCAACCGTTCCTTTTCCAAAACTGTCGTAAAAAATATTTTCGTCTGATACGCTCATCTGCCTTGCATCATGATAAACAAACTCCGCAATTTGTTCTTCAGGCGTCACGTTGAGCCTGAGGCTGATTGGCACCACCTTTGGCTTGTCGACCATGATCACGGTAGTCCCGTTAATGTCTTCACCAAACTCGACCATCCCAGCCACGCATCGGTCCCCGCCTCCGTAGGCCGGGTCAATGGCGTAGATTCGAGTTCGATCCGATCCTTCCCAAATGGCTACGTCTGAAGCCTTGTTCAATCGACATATCTCACGAGTGATGACTCGCTTACCAGCAAAGCCGGGCTTCATCACGCCAACGCACTGGCTGTAATACTGAAGCGAATCTTTCCCCCACGTTTTTGCCACTGCTTCGATTTTCTTCCAGCTGATCAGTTCCGGGTATTTCAATGGCTGATCTTTGGGAGCATCAAAATTTGGGCTGTCAGTCCCAACCAGATTGACCACCCTTGCGCCGTAAAACCGGCTTTCCCACGTCGCAGTCTTGTCTGGCTCCTTCTGGTTGTCCCACCCATCCAAGGGCTCTGCAGCCTTTCCCAGAGGGTCCAGCGGGTCTGTAGGGTTTCCAGACATGACCCCCTTGAAGTCTGGCTTTCCCATCCAGTTGGCGTAGGCGTCAAGGAACGTGCCTTTCATGGCCTGCACCTCGTCGCCCAGATGCCGGAGCCGACCGTCTTGCTTGCCCGGGCTATTGGGGGGCTTGATGCCAATGTATTTGCCCAGCCCGACGTAGTTGCTCCCCTGAACGCAAGGAACGCAGATAATTCCTTTGGTGAGCGTCCGGGCTCTTTCTCCGGTATCATCGACCTCGTCCGGAGTAATGGCCTTCTGAGAGTCGATCACAAACCCGGGAAGATCAGGACGAAGGTCTTTGGACCGGTTGAACAGTTCTTTGATCTTTCCCCAAATACGAAGCTCAAGGCCCCGGCTGTCAGTGGACGACACAATGGTCAAGGTGTTGTAGGGAAACGCAAAGAAGTCGACCAGTGCAAACCGGACCATGCTGTAAGTTTTTCCGGTATCTGACGCCCCCATGAGGACCGTGATTTGATTGCCGAGGATTTCCTTTAAAGTCAGGTCAGACCAGCGATGGTGATGGTCCTCGGGCCACAACAAGACCTCGCACTGCTTGTAATGATAGAACAATGACTTTCCGTTTTTCACGCACCAGTTCTCTCCTTTTCTAATGCAATAAAGCTCCACGTCCAAAGGGTCTGTGTCGGCGGGCCAGTTAAGTCCGTAGCGGTGAAAGGGTGCGGTTGACATTTACTTTTGAAGATCTACAGTAGCATCAGATCAGCTAAACTCAATGATTTTATGTTAAACGATACATGTGCCGATTGCACCGCCTTACCCTCCATTGTGAACGTCCCCGGTCCACAAGGGTTGGCTGGTTCAGCAATCCAAACCGGACAGGTTCAGCTATCTTCCGGCGTCGCCACAGTGTCGAACCTCACAATAAACTCAACGTCTGTTGTGATGCTTCAAAAGATCACAAACTCTACAACCACGACTTCTTTTCAAGGGGTTCCAGTTGTCACCGCAAAAAACATTGGAGTGGCTAATGGCAGTTCTCCGGGGTCGTTTTCTTTTTCGTCTTACATCTACGGAGGCACAATTGGAGGGACGCTCACTCAATCTACGACAACGGTAACCGTGACAACCCCATTTGCTCATGGTTTGGTTTCTGGTTCTGTGGTGGCAATATCAGGGACTTCAGCGTCAGCTGTTTGTAGTGGTTCCATTACCTATTCCTCATCAACTGTGTTCACAATCACCTCGACAACAAGTGCAACAATTTCATCTGCCGTATCTTGCGTGATTGAAATACTTCAGTCTGTGGCTGGATCAGACAACTCCGTTTACAATTACGCTGTTATTGGATGAAACAGACTCTTCATGAACGGATGGACGGCTTGGATGGAGGAATGAACTCCGGTGTCGATCCGTTGAAGATCAAGAGAAACCAATGTCTCTATGCGTCAAACGCCACGTTTCGCGGAGACTTTTTTAAGACTAGGCCAAATTTTAAATATATTCCGCTGAAAGGTGACACCACCGATCTGTCTTCTGCTTTCAACGGTCAGTTTCAGGGTGCTTGTTTTTACGCTCCAAAATCCGTCGACACAAGCGTCAACGCAAACAACCTGAGCATTCAGGGAACCCCTATACCAAATTCTGGTGGTTCTATAGTGATGGCGATGGGTGGTGGGGTTTACATGATAACGCCGGACGAACCGTATTTGAATCCGGCAACAAACAAGATAACCAAATCATCTGCTGCCACGGTCACTAAAATAAGCGTTCCACTAAACAACGCCAACACTGCCGACAACAACGGAAGGAACCAATCGTCATCCGGTCAAAGTTGGTTATGGCAGTCCGAAGACTGGTGCATCATAAACGACGGTATAAACAATCCGGTGTTTATTGGGCCAGCCCCAAACTTTTCAACATCTGGAACCTCGCAATCTTCCGCATTGACCGCAACAAGATCTTTGGGCGTTCAAAACACTCCCGTGTCTTTTGTGGCTTCAGCTGGATCCGCTGGCGTGTCTGTCTCTCCTCAGGGACAAGACATGCCTTTGGGAATGAAAAATCAATTACCGTCGACGTATTCGATGGGAACTTTGTTTCAAATTGGAAAGTCAGGAATATTCCAATTCAAAAGTCAGACTTCTGGAAGCACCAGTCCGGGATACACAAAAGCGTCTTTTACCAAGCCGGTAAACAGGCAATTGCTCGTAACGACTCCTGACTCCATAAACCCCGGAACGACCTTAACTCAAAACAATCAATACCTCGGTTACATTACAGGCATAACATACGATCCCGGGTATACTCCTCCAACAGCCGGAAATTGGCCTTTACCAACAGCCACTTCAAGCCCGGATTTGGCTACAATAACTTTAAACTATACGTCAATTCATAATTCATTGAGTCAACAAACAGGTGTGTCATCCACACCGTTCCTTCCACCTAGTGGAGACATTTATGAATCTCAATATGTTTGGGTTGGATTGTATCCGTTTAATCATCAGGAATACAGAAGCGTATTGACAAAAAACAACATTGTAGGAAATAACGGTATTATTATATATGTAGGTGATACATTTGTAATAGGAGGAGTTCAATGCACGGTAACCTATGTTGACAGTCAAAAAATACAAGTTTGCCCAACCGCTTTGGCTGGTAATTCCACTTATTACGGACAGGCTATATTAGCTTCAAATTCAATTTCGGTTGGTTCAAAAACAAATGCCGCTTTGGTAAAACACAACGGAGGAGGAAGTGGTACTTATGGATCATATGTTGATTCAAACGGCACGAACATGGCTTGGGATTATACTAATTCCTATTCAGGAACAGTGGTTTTAACTCCGGCTATTTCTGGTCAAACATGGATAAACCCTCAATCAGTTAATTACCCGTTTACCGTTTCAACTTCAAATGTGATACCGTCTTCGGCTGATCAGCACGTTTTTCAAGTTGGTAAAATACCGGTTGCATCATTGACTCAAACAGGCGGGACTGCAACTGTGACAACTGCGTTCCCTCATGGATTAACTGGAACTCCTACCATTTCAATAACCGGAGCAAATCAAACCGCATACAACGTTTCTAAAGTAATAGCAACCGTAAGCACAGGCTCGACTACAAAGCTTACGTTTTCAATAGCATCGTCGACTGTAAGCCCAGCAACCGTTGCCACATCTTCCAGTTCAATTTTTGTTTTGTTGCCAACATTTGCTTCTTTTAAAGGAACGGCAAACGGATCTTCTTCAATTACTAAATGCTCTTTGATTTCAGGGTCTGGTGCTGTTCCAATAGTGTCGTCTCCGTCTTCTTTATCTTATTCAAATTATGGGAGCATTTTGTTTGACGGAAGCGTGTCAGCTGGAAAAGTCATAAACGGTCCATCGTACACCACCAGTTCCTCAACCAACACTCCAAACACGAGCGCGGTCTTTGACGGATCAAAACAGATTGAGTTGTATGTTGGATCTTTAGCAACAAATGGATTTTACAACGTTCAAACATTCAACGTTAGAACCGGAACAATAAAAGTCTCGTGGGCCGGTAATGTAGGATCCGTTACTGGATCAGCTACTCAATTTTCAACTGAAGTCCAAATTGGAGATCTCATATCTCTTCCGGCTGTTGCGGCAACTTTAACGACTGCTGCAATTCCTGTTCAAAACATTGGATACGTTACGGCAATATCAAGTGTTACTACAATGACTTTGTCTCCGTATCAAACCACGCCTCAATCCGTTACATCGGCGTCTCAAGCTTACGTTTCAGGGTATTCTGCTTTGACATACGTTTACTCCTTGACTACCGCCACCGTGGCCACAGGAACGCAATACAGCGCGCTGTTCACAAACATAAACGCGACAGGAACACTTTACGATGGAGACTCAATAACTCCGGTGTCTCAGCTTCCAGCGGGAAGAATGGGAGTCTACAGCTTGGGTAGAAACTGGATGGCTACGAGCGACGGTCGAGGGTTTATTGCTTCAGACATTGTCGGAGGCGCAACCAGCACCGCAAGCTTTAACAAAAAAGACGGAGTCATTTACACTTCTGAAAATCAGCTTTTGGCTGGAGGTGGATCTTTTACTGTTCCGGGTAACAGCGGCGTCATCAGAGCGATGTTGTTTTCTGCGGCGTTGGACGTGTCGCTTGGTCAAGGGCCCATTCAAGTCCTTACCGACAGAAGCATATTTTCCTGCAACGCTCCAACAGACAGGACTACTTGGCAATCCACAACCAATCCAATCGTGTCTACGTCTTTGATTGGGTCTGGCGGTGCCGGGCAATACGCGATTGCACAATCCAACGGAGACATTTTATTTAAGGCGTCTGACGGTTCAATTCGATCTCTTTTGTTGGCTAGATTAGATTTTAATCGATGGGGCAACACTCCTATAAGCCGCGAAATGGACAGGGTTCTCTCTCAAGAAGACAACACCTTGTGTAAGTATGCGAGCGCGGTGGTGTTTGACAATAGGTTTTTGCTGACGTCCATTCCTTCAAATTCAACAAGAGGTGTCTATTGGAAATCTATCATAGCGTTAAATTTTGACCCTCACTCAACACTGTCTGAAAAGAAGCCATCAATATACGATGGTGAATGGTTGAAATATGATGGATCAAGCGGGTTGAACGTTCTTCAAATAGTGTCTGGGTTTTTCAGCGGTATTGAAAGATGTTTTCTTATTTGTCTGTCTTCAGATTTGAAAACGATTCAACTGTATGAATTGCTTTTGTCAAACGAATCCACGCAAGACTACATGGATGATGCAATTCTCCATGATGTAACAAGCTCTTTGGAAACCAAAGAGTTGATGTTTGGCGACGACGAAGAAACAGGTCCGCATCTGTATAAAAGGTTGGTTTACGGAGAACTGTTTGTTGACAAAATAACAACCAGCATAAAGTTCGACACTTATTACGAACCTGATCAATATCCCAATTGGGTTCCTTGGTCGTCTTTTACATTGCCTTACGATTACGTTTTGAACCCCGGTTTCAACCCCAGAATAGGATTGCCAGAGCCGGATTCAAGTTCTTGTGATACATCCAACAATAGGCCTTTAAAAGAGGGATATTCATTTCAACTTAAGATTGTAATGACTGGCAGTTGTAGGTATTTGGGCGGTCGATTTACTTCTGATATCATACCTCAGCCTGAATTTGCAAAACCAATTTGCGATACTCCAATATATGGCGCGGCACCTTTGCCTACTTTTACTCCTTCGATATTCTGCGGATTGAACCCTGTGCCAAATTCAGCCGTTTATCCGGCTTCCACGTCTTCGTCTGCTTTGTATTACGGAGACTCGTCGTCCATATCTTTGTGGTTCTGGAGTGCTGTTCAGCGTCAATGGGTTGGTTTAAAAACTCCAAGCAATCCAATAGCACTTCCTTCCACTTACGGATCAGCAACGTTTTTCACTCAAGGGTTTCAAGTGATGATTGGAACCTATGCGACACCTCCGGCAACGGTTACTATTATTCAAGCCGCAACTTCTGGAAATCCTTTTCCGGTGACGGCTACAGTTTTGTTTGCTCCTCCTATTCCTACTCAGCCCTGCATCTACTATCAAGATCAGCCAGCTGGGTCTGGATTCTCAAATGGGGCGTCACCCAGTGTTGCCACAAACGTTTACTTGTGGAGCCCTTCTGGAAAAACTTGGTATGCCGCAATAAGCGGAACAACATCAAACACCACAATCGGAGCCAGCCTTTCCTCAAACGCAAACATCATCGTCAGCACAACCTCAAGTCCTACGGTGTTAAAACAAACCATTCAAAACGCTCCGGGAATATACATCTACGACAATCCTACTCCCAGTTTATTTTTGTGGAGCGTGAACAATTCAAAATGGTTTAAAGCAATATGAGAGGATCAATTATATTTCCAGCTTCTGCTACAGGAATGTCTGTCTATACCAACAGCAGATTCATGCAAATGTTTTTGGATTCAATCAAAAACGTTTACGTAGATGGGGTATACGTTTATATAAATTTTCAAGCAGCCACACAGCTTTCTGCCCCTTACTACGACTTTCAGTTTTCCTCTTCCGACAATTTAGCGGCAAACGAAATAGCAACTCAAATTGCAAATTTGATTACAACGGAATCAAAATCAGCCACGGTAATAACCGGAAGCCTTGCAAATCCGTATCCATCAAGCGTGTCATATGCCTCTGGAAGCGTCATCACAGTTACAATGTCAATAACGTCTCCTGTTCCGGCTTTCATTCAGGTTACGGACAATTCCACTCACGATTACTTGTTCTCTGTAACAAGCGTTGCCACGTATTGTGTTACAGATTCTGGAATTGCACTTGATACTGGAACAACATACGACGTGATAGTTTTAGATGGATTTCAAAACATAATCACCAGATTCAACTCTGCCATTACAACTTGATTTATGTTACTTACATTAGACCAACTCAGAAACAACAGCAGGTTGAATCAAATTGCATCTACTTGCACCAGTAGCAGTGAATTCTCATCGCTTGTCAACGAAGCCACAGAAGCGTTAATGACTCGAGGAAACTGGTGGGGAACAGTTCAGCCGATTTCCTGCGCCATCTACAGCAACAAAATCACTTGGCCAAGATACGTTGGAACTGTTTTGGCAATGAACGTTTGTGACAAGCCCGTAGATCTTTCAAACAAATGGTATAAGTTCATGCCATTTGATGCTGCTCGCCATCCTCAATGGGCAAGACAATCTGCGGCAAACGATTGGTATTCTGGAAACTTGAAATCGGATTCTGCAATGACCAGCCCGGTGTTTAACCAAATGAATCCGGCTTATCCGATGCCAATTCAAATCTACATTGAAAACTCATCAGACGCCGGAAAATACATCACCATCTTTGGAAAAGACAGCAACGGTCAGGTTCTTAGAAGTTTGAGAAGTGACGGTTCGTATCAGGAAGGTGTCATCATTGCAATGCAGTATCCGTTCACTCAAACTCAAGCTTCTTTTCAAATAGTGACTAGGGTGCTAAAAGACGTGACCAATGGACCAGTTCGTTTTTACCAGATGGATCTGGCAAACTCAGTCAGAAGGGAGATGGCTTATTACGAACCTTCGGAAACAAATCCTGAATACGTGGTCAATCAATTGAGGGGTCACAATTTTGATGTTCAAACATCCTTGGGATACATCTCTCCGGTAAAGGTGGATGCTTTGGTCAAATTGAATTATGTTCCCGTGTTGAACGGGCAAGACATCGTTCAAATCGACAACGCAAGGGCGTTGAAGTTTATGATCCAATCAATCAAGTTGGACGAAGCAAACGACACAAAAGGGTCTCAAGAGTTTGAACTCAAAGCTTTCAGAGAGTTGAATTACGAGATGAGGAATAAATATCCCATCGAACAGTTCACAGTTTCGTTCAGGCCTTTTGGTTCGGCCCGTTTGGAACGTCAACAAATAGGAACCGTTTATTGATTATGGCAACAAACCTTTTCCCTTCGCTGTCCAGCTACAATATAAGCCCGATGCCTCAAGGCGGTCAGGGTGCTTACGGGGCTGTTCCCGGAGCCACAGGGCTTCCTCCCAACGTCTACCAGCAGCTGAATGATATTACCCCCAATCTGGGCGCAATGACCGGCTTGTCGGCTGCAAACATTCAAAGCGAATTATCAGGACAACTTGATCCCAACGTCATTTCTCAAATTCAAAATCAAGCCGCAGCGCGAGGGATTGCTTCCGGGATGCCCGGGTCCGGGTTGTCTGAGAACGAATACTTGAAATCTCTTGGGCTTTCCTCGATGCAGCTTCAGCAGCAGGGTCAAAAGGATTACCTATCATTTTTGTCAGGAGTGGGCGGGACCCTCACCAACCCCCAACTTGCTGCTGGATTATCGCAATCAAACGCCATGCTGGCATCGGCACCGGATCCCACAAAAGCGGCGGCTGCTTTGGAAGGGACGTTCCTGTCAAACCTCAAAGCGCAAGCGGCTTTAGGCAGGCCAATTGGAGGTGGTTATGGCGGCGGAATTCCCTCTTCGTCTCAATACGGGGCTGGAAACATCAGCCCTTATTCCATGGCTAATGTCGGTGGAGGTTACTATCCCAGCAATTCTGGAATCGTGGGACGACCTGTTGGATATGCTCCAACGTTATACGGATCTGATTCCAATGTTAATTATGGATACGGACCTTGGTCTGGCGAGTTTCTTCCGTCTTGGGATCAGTCTCAAGCAAGTTGGTTGGATCAAACCACAAGCGATATTCCTTTGTGGGAACAAAGTGGTATGGCTGATTACAAAAACAGCCCTACGGTTGATTACACAAATGCAGCAAGCGGCGGAGATTATTTTGGCGATTTTTTTCAGTGATTACTTAAAGGACAATTATGGCTGAACTACCTCCTTGGTTAAACGTTGGACCGCAAAACTTTTTGTCTGCGGCAGAATCTGGGGCGAGGGCCGGGCAGAATGCGGCTAGCATGGCCATCCAACAACAGCAGTTCGCCCAACAGCAGGCCGCAAGACAACAGGAGCTTCAGGAGGCGCAAAAGAACCTACTGATGGAAAGGCAAGCCAGTCAGCAGCAGCATCAACAAGACTTCCTTTACAAGATGCAGCAGGACAACATTGCCAATCAATACAAGGCAATGACGCTGAATCAAGCACATGACCAATCCCTTGTTGCAAACGCGCAAGCGGCTCAGAAATTTGCTTTTGAACAACAAAAGGAGGCGTTGACAAATGCTGAAAAGGAGAAGGCTTTTACATATAAGAAAGAACAAGACGTGCTTAATCTCGCTCACGATGAGCGAGTATTTAAACAAACGGAATCAAAGTCGATGTTTGAGCAATGGAAATCGCAGCGAGATTTTGAGCAGAAAGGAATTGAGTCTGAAATCAAGTCGCAAGATGAAATAGCTAAGATGTATTTGGGGTTGTCATCAAAATCAAAAGACGAAAACGAAAGGCGAATTTTTCAAAATAAAGCTGAAGCCGCTTTAAATGCTTCATATCAAATGAAGCTTAGGCTAAACGCAATTTTATCATCTGAGCCTCCTTCCATAGGATCAACTGAAAAAAAACCCGCTTCGGCGGTTACTGGGTCAAATGCTTCACCGGCTCCGATCGTTAATCCCCCAGCTGCCGCTCCTGTTCCAGTGAATTCTCCGGTCACGCCACCATCAGAGACGACTCAGTCTACGGGTGATAAAACCTTGGTTGATCTTTACAAGCGTTGGTCGACCGATCCAAATCTTCCACAAAACAAAAGGGATGAATACGAAAAGATGGCCAATCAGTTGGAGGGCAAGTCTGAACAAGTCCAAACCATCGGCCCATACAAAGTGAAGCAAATGGGTGGGTCACCACCCGCTGATCCCGCCCCGGCACCGGCCAGCAAACCAGAAGGTGAAAGTGCATCATCCGATGATGACAAATCCACCAGAGATTTGGGGATGGGAGAATTGAAAGAGTCTCAAGCAGGTGAAAAATATTCTAATCGAAAACCTGTAGGCATGGGAGAAGTTCGTGCTAAAGAATCCGAAGACAAATATTCAGGGGAGTCCAATCAGCTGACAAGGTTCAAAAACAATTTGGACAACATCACAAAATCTGTTCCTCCCGGAAACGTGGCACCACAAGCCTTGGAACACTTGTTGGCCAAAAACCTAGCAATCGTTTTTGACGTTAAGCCTAAACGGTCTGGCGTTCCTAAATACTATCACACGCCTTCGTCAATTGTTCAGTCAAACATAAAAGAATACATCAAGAAGTTTGAATCACTTCCTGAAGCTCAACAGAAGGAAATAATGGACGACGTTTCTACCGAGTTCAACATTTCCAAGGAAAAGGGGTTTGACGAATTGAATATGATGAGCGGGCTCACAACCGAATATGACTACGAAGAGCCGGTGATCAAATACCCCAGAATTTCCAATCGATTGAAAAACATTAAATAAACCTCATGCCTACTTGGGAAGTTACCAGTCCATCAGGTCAAACGTTGAGTTTGGAAGGGGATAAACCCCCGACCGAAGGCGATTTGAATAACATTTTCAGCAAGTTCAAAGCTGAACAGCCATCTTCAACTACGGCTTCCGAAGCTCCAGATGAACGATCTTTTAAATCTCCGGGATCAGACATCAGAAAAGCTTACAACGCTGGAAAGATAACCAAGGAAGACGCCTCCTCGAAGATGAACCAGCTTCGTAATCAACTTGCCAATCAAGGTGCTTCGACAGCGGCGGAATCAGCTACCGCAGGCTTTGCCGCTTTTGGGGAGAACGTGGGGTCGACATCGGTTGGTGCCTATGCTACAATAGCCGCCCAGCCGTTTATTCAGCCCATCGGAGTGGCAGCGGGAACTGCTGTGGGTTTAGCGTCCGGTCCATTTGGCGTAGCCACAGGCCCGGCCACGACTATTGGCGTTGATGCTCTTTTGTCTGGGGGCGTGTTCATGGTGGCGCAACAGTTAGCCAAAATGGGCATTGGAAAAGCAGAGAAGATGGTTGCCGGTGAAGCCGTTGAGGAAGCCAAGCGCAAGGCTCCTGTGGCAGAAGCCGTTGGAGATATTGCAGGCACCGCAGCGTTTGGTGCCAGTTCTGCTCAGGCCATCGTTGCCGACATGAGGCGCAAGGCTGCGGGCCTCGTAGGCCGAGATGCTTCCGTTGCCGTGGGCAAGGCCATCGGATCTCGCCTTGCCGGTGCTGGAGTGGGTGCCGCTACCATGACGGCATTGAACCCGGTGCTTCAAGAGTTCACCGAGGGCAAGCGTGACCCAATCACCATGCACACCGTTTGGGAGAATCTGGCCACTGCTCTTATATTTTCAGGAGATCCAAAACACGAAAAGGCAGACTTTGAAACCCGGGTTAAAACCAGCGAGGCCTTGAGGCATGTGTTTGAAGAAGGCGAAGCGGGACGCGCCATTGGCGACAAAGAATCCATTGAAAAACAATTTGGCATTAAGCTCAACAAAAATCAATGGCGACAATTTCAAGCCATCCATTGGGGTAATGAAAGCGTTGATCAGGCTGCTATCATGCAGGGCGAAAAGCGTTATACAGGCGTCAGCCATCGAGACATTATAGCCGACAACAACTTGGATCCTGATGTAAGGGATTCCAAAGATTCCGGGTTTATCACTTCAAAAGGTCGGTTTGTTAGCCGGGCGGAAGCTCAACGGATAGCTGAACACGCCGGTCAAGTCGACGCGCAGCCGGAAGGCCATGAGCTTCATTCTCAAGAATTACAAGACGGGAGAAAGCCAATCGCTCTAGTCACTGACGTCAAGGTTGAGAATTTGGGCAACGGCCAGCACAAGGTCAGCCTTCGTGGAAAGTCGTTTGTTTCAAGGTTTCTCACTGAATCTCAGGCCATGAAAATGCCTGACGTCATTGCGGACAAAGCTAGGTTTGATGCGGCAGAGGCAGAAAAAGCAAAAGCTGATCCCAACTACAAGCCAAGAGCATATGAGTTTAGGGGAGGCATTTCATTTGGTGCTGATGGAACTCCTCTAATCACCATCAAATCAAACAGAAATTCTACCGATCCCATCTTCACGCACGAGATCATTCATGCGATGGAACACCTTGGAATCATCACCAAA
Organism: Armatimonadota bacterium; assembly: GCA_037141835.1. Classification (GTDB taxonomy): domain Bacteria; phylum Armatimonadota; class Fimbriimonadia; order Fimbriimonadales; family Fimbriimonadaceae; genus Fimbriimonas. Next base: position 26,621 of record JBAXBU010000032.1, read on the forward strand.
GAGCAGAGCGAGGCTGTTCTTAAAAAGTATCTGACAGAACGGGTGAAGAATTACGTCGACTCCAATTACGCCGAAGCTGATCGGCCCGGTGAATACCTTGCTCACATTCTTGAAGACTGGCACCGAAACGGAGGGGCTCCCAAAATCCATTGGATTGAAAGGGCTGTAAACTTTGCTCGAACCATCATTGGCCTTGACCCGACCTCAGCCTACGCCGCCAAACAATCTGTAGAGGAGATTCTAGGCACCAAGCCCGGCACCGCTGGGACTGCCATGCCTCAAGGGTCCGGAACAAAATTCGCATCGGGCATGGGGATGACATTTGTTTCTCCCAACGTTGAAGAAAATATTGACTTTGAAACGGCTCACTCTCGGTTGAACAGTCCAAAGCAGAAAGAGCTTCAGCAGTTTACTCGAGAGGCTTCCAAGCTGTTTTTGCTTGATGTAAATCCAAAGCAAGTCATTGGGGATTGGTCAGACGGAGCGGAGAATTCCATCATGACCGTTGTTCCGGTAACGGACTTTGGCAAGATAAAAGCTTTGGCGGCGTTTCAAGGATTAATTTCAAAGCAAAAGGCTGTGATCCCGTTTGCTTACGATGAAAAAGGGGAATCCGCTGTTCACAATATCGCATTGCCGATGGGCATAACAGATGCCAGACGGGAACTGGGAAATGCTGGTCTTCAATTTAGGACTCTAATCCCTCAAGGCGAAAAGACGCAGGTGATTATATTTGACAGCGACAGCTCTTTGGGCGACACTATTTCTGCATTAATTGAAAAACATAATGCAGCCCATTTCACCATTGTTGGAAAGGGCGAATACGTTGGCAAAAAAACTCGAGAGGAAGCATTAAATGACTACAGAGCAATATTGGAAAGAAGCAAAAGAGAACACGCGCCTAGCACTGGAGCGGGGTTATGGGGGGCTGATTTTGCCCGGAGACTTGAAGCAGCAGAGCGAGGGCTCAAATCAAAATACAGCGCAGGAGGGCGACCACTACCGCCGTCCGCCGAAGGGGTGGGACTGGAAGAAAGAGGCCGAGAGGTTCGGTCGCAAGTAAGGGCCGGGGCCAGACCCAATGAGTTTGTCAGGAAAGGCAGCGATGACTACGCTGCCAAATACGGGTTTCCCGCAATTGACCACGGTCATTATGTAGAGGTTTCCGAAAAGACAGCCAAGAGCATTGCGGAGGAATACCAAAAGCTTCCTAAGGTTGATGAGTCTCCAGAGACAGCCAAGGCGTATCGCGCTTTGGCCAAAGAAATTCAGCAGCAATGGGATTTTGCCAAGGATGTCATGGGCATCAAGATGGAGCCGTGGACTAAAGAAGGCCAGCCATATGCAAACTCCGGGGAGATGGTTCAAGATGTTCGGGACAATAAACACATTTGGTTTTTCACAGGAGGAGAACCGCATCCGTTTCTTGACGCTAAAGATAGTTCCGGGTTTTCCTTAAACGAAAAACTTCGCGGAATCCACGATCTGTTTGGACACGCCGCAGAAGACTATCAGTTTGGTCCTCGAGGAGAAGAAAACGCATGGCTTAAACACAGCCAAATGTTTTCTGAAGAAGCCCAAAAAGCTCTCACCACTGAAACCCGGGCTCAGAATTCATGGACCAACAACGGCCCTCAGAACTACAACGCAGACGGATCTTACAAGAACATACCGCCTTCTGAACGCCCATTTGCAGATCAAAAGGTCGCATTGATGCCAGATTGGGCCACCGATTGGAAAAGCGTTCTTTCAACGGACAAATTTAGCTCTGGCGGAGAAGATCTTGATCAGTACCCAGCCGCCTATGAAGGCGGTAGGGCTATCGTGTCAGTCAGGCAACCCGGATCCGGGGATCGGTATGAGGTGCTTCACGCTGGGTTGTCTTCAATGGATGAGGACCCTGTTCAAAAAGCCAAAGCCGCAAAGCTGTTGTCTGAATACCCTTCTATCAGGGGCAAGACTGAAGGCAAAAACCCGGATCAAATCATTCGTCAATTTTTGGACGTATCAAAACGGAACCTAAAATTTCTATACGACTTGATGCCTCCTGAATGGAGAGAACGGTCTCGTTTGTGGTATGACGGAGCAAAACGCATTTCAGTTGAAACAGCAGAACATTTCAACATAACCGACGAACAATCTGCCGGAGTGTTTGCCAGTCTTTCCCCTCAGAAAGATTGGTTCATGAACGTGTCCTTGGGAAAGCGAGCCATCAGAGCTTTCCAAGAGCTTTCAAAAGCCAACACGGTTTTCAGCACCGAGTATTACGACCACGCTTACGATAGGGCAAAACCGGGCCTTGAAATATCCATTAAGGAAGCGATCAAACAAAACGTCAAAAATAAAGGCAGGTTTTTAGACCCTGATGAGCTTGCTCCTAAGATTGAAAAGTCTAAACAGAAAGCATTAGCTCAAAATGAAAAGAGGCCAGAGATTCATAAGAACAAAGAAAAGATAAGGCTGAAAGGGAAGAGCCTTGAGAAGTATTTAAAATCCGTTGAAAGAAATGTCGTTAAAGAAAACGACGCCAAACAAAGGAACCAAAGGCAGCTTGATGCTTATGTGCAAACCATTAGGGATGCCGATCGAAAAAAATGGGAAACCATAAAAAGGGATTACGTTGGGAAAGTTTGGAATGATCTTCCAATAGAAGGCAAATCTCGGCTTCTCAGGGCTTACGATGAAATGTTGCACGGCAACACCTTTGAAATAATAACTCCAGAAGGAGAGATGGGCGGGCTAAAAACAAACAATGACGGAACCCCATCTGGAGTGGCATGGAACTCTTATGACATGATTGAAAAGTGTATTTCAATACTTCAAGACGGAAGCATTGAGAACATCAGCAAGCAATTGGGAACTCAGCACAAGGTCAGAAACTTTTTCAACAACATCAGCGACCCTCAGAGCAAGATTCCTTTTGTAACGACTGACACTCATCATGTGGCCGCTTCCAACTTAAGACCTTTTGCCGGTGGGGACGCAGAAGTATTGATAGGGTTTGGCGGAACTCCAAGGAGCAGAAAGTCGGGCATGGGTGGAACCTACGCGATTTACGTTCAGGCTTGCGTAGAACTGGCTGAGGAGCTTGGCAAAGCCGAAGGGCGTCACATCGACCCCAGAGAGATCCAGTCGATCACTTGGGAAGCGGTCAGGGGATTCTTTACTGACACTTTCAAGACAAGGGCCAACAAGGGACTTGTCGAATCGATATGGAATGAGTTTGCGGAAGGCAAATTGAGCGAAGATGAAACTCGCCAAAAGATCAAGGATCTGGTAAAACAGAACCCGGAAAACCAAAAATATGACGGAATCAAAAAACCTGATTGGGTGGATACACCGGCACGGTTATCTCCCGACAAAGTCAAGCTATTTGGCAGCGTTGTACACCCCATATCCGCCGACATTTCCGGTGGAAGCGGAGACGCGAGACTCGATACCGGAAGACCTCCCCGGGCACATACCGGAAAACATGACGGATTGGTTAGGCGAACTCCTGTGGGGATACAAGCCCCCGAAGGAGGATCAAGGAAGTTCTCGTCAGGATCTCGAAGCGCAGAAGACACCTACCGAGAAGTCGGACTGACAAAGGAAGACGTAGAGGAGTGGCGCGGTGCTAGGCGCGCCAATGTGGCGTCCAGCCCCGGCGCGGGGCGAAAAGAACGGGTCCCAAGCGTTCAAGAGATGGCCCGGAGGTATAGCGACCTCGAAATCAGTCAGGACGAGTATTTGTCGGCAGTGAAGCAGCACATGCCCATTGTCCCAATCACCGACAGGACTTTTCCAAGTTTTCCCACGTTTCAAGAAATCGTCAGTGCCCTTAAACCCGCTCAAGTGGAAAAGGGAATCATTGGGTTTAACAAGAGCATTCCTGAAGGCGCAAGTATTGGATTGCGCTTGGACATTCCCGCTTACAACACCTACGACACATGGGTTGTTACGGCCCATGAAGACGGTCCCGGCGGTGCGCCTATTGCATACGGTCAAACCGGAGTCCTCAACAACGTCAGTTTCAAATCAGATGCCGACAAAGCCATCAAGGTGGCCACCGGGGAGCAGGACAAAAGCAGCTTTGCCAAAATGTTTGGACAATGGCAGAACGTGCCGCCGGAGCAGGTGTTTGATCAGGCTCGAAAGTTGATCAACGATCCCAATTGGGTTCAGGTTGGAATGAATCCGTTCCGACACAGCTTCTTTTACGACAAAGCCAACGGTCGTCCCGTGGTTAGTGCGGCCAAGATATTGCAAGTTGGGCCGTTGGTGCTAGCCCCTAAGGATGGTCTGGTATACGCCGAACCCAACGATCCTCGGTTCATGACAAAAAAAGGAATGGCGTTCTCTTCTGGCGGTGCCGTTCCTGAGTCCTTTAAGGAAACCAAATTGGTAGATGAAGCCGGTAACCCCAAAATGGTGTTTCACGGCACGACGCAAGATATCAAAGGGGAATTCAAAATACCGGCTTTCTTTACCACAAAAAGGGAATACGCCGAGAACCTTGGCAGAAAAATTGTTGAAGCCTATCTCAACATTAAAAACCCGGCTGATCTTAGGGCCATGCATATCAGCCCTTCCGAACCAAATTTTGCTGAAATTGCAAAACAACTTGAATCCAAAGGGTACGATGGGGCTCAATACAGAGACGAAGCTTGGATAGCTTTTCATCCCAACCAGATTCACTTTTCGTCTGGTGCCGCTCCAGAACCTGTTGCCGCTCCCAAACCTGTGGACACCGGAAAGGTAAAGCGCATCATTGAAAAAGCTTCTGGTTTAGCTCAGACCCGCAAAAAACGATCTGAGGTTAACGTGGGATACAACGTGGGCATGGCGTTTGGAAAGAAATCCATGGAGGAACAGAAGGAAAAGGCCGGGCAAGCTGGTTTTGAAGCCGGAAGAAAGCAGGGCGTGGAAGAGGGCAAACAGGCCCCCGGGCAGGCTCCTACCATCAAACAACGCACTCTCCAAGTGGCCGAGACCCAAAAGACTGAATTCTATCATCAGGCCAAGCCGTTGGTCGAAGACTTGAGGGAACGTCTCGCTCAAAGCGTTGGGACCATGGAAGCTTTGACTGAAGTGCTTAGGGCTCAAGAACGAGCCGCAGCTAAGGGATACAAGAAAGGGGCTTTTG
>JBAXBU010000033.1:0-31313 GCA_037141835.1 Armatimonadota bacterium
GGCTTTTTACTGGCTGTTCTCCTTCAAAAACTGGCGGAAACAACTATTTTGCGAGGCGGGATTTAGGCTTGTTCGAAGCCGAAGTTGCCCCACCGATCCCCTTCCACCTTAGCCAGGAGCTTCGGCGGAAAATTCGGGGTTAAGATTCGGTTCAATGGCGAGATTCTCTGCGAGGTTTTAACCCTGCAGGGAATACTCATGACACATTTGAAATTTCAATCAATTCTCTTTATCATCCTGGTGGTCACCCTTGCTTCATGCCAAGGCAGCAAAAGTACTCCTGCCGTTAAGGATATCGACCTTTTTGTTGGCAGCAAGCAGATAACCAATGTATATGTCGATGCAGTCAAAGTCGATCTAAGCACCAGTGACTCGTACGCATTCCCTCTGAAGCTGACGGAAGGTTTTCACATTGTGTCATGGCAAGTAGGAGCAGAAAAGAAGACATGCTCATTTGAGGTAGGTGAGGGTGAAGGATCGATTTCAATAAAGAGAATCGCCCCGCTAGTTGATTTTGACGGAAGTGTAAAGGTAGCAAAACAACCCAAATAGAATCTTTATTAGTATGGAATCGCCTTCGACGAACGTTACGTTTGGGATTGAGGCAGACCTTCAGCCTACGGGACTGGATGCTGTCCTAACCTAGGGCTTCGCCGCTAGGCTAATCTGAGACACCCCTTCGGGGTTAAGAATCGGAAATCAGAATCGCAATTCATAGAAGAAACCGAAACGCGAGGGCGATGCTCAACGGATGTTCAAAAAAGAGGTTGCAAACAAGATTTTGAACACCTGCAACTCTCAACCTAACTCCGTTCGAGGCAGATGTCGTTGGCAGTGCCACATTATTAATCGGCATCCACTTGTTCAAAGACGAGGTCCCCCAATGTCTCTCTTGATAGAGAGACCAGTGAGCCCATTCGTTTGATAAGAGTAGAAATAGTTGGGCGAACTGAGAGAGTAGAAATAATCGATACCCATGCACTATGCCGAAGGGTCGCCAAAGACCAAATTGCCCCACTGGTCCCAGGGGTTTTCGTACGTGTTGAAGGGGTCACTGAGATCGACAATTCGTTGGCGATCGATTTGGGCAAAGTTCCAGTCGAAGGCATAAATCGGGCTTCCCTTCTTCTTGGAGATCATTTCGACAAGCTTGCCTCTACCCTTCGCTCTCGTATCTTGCGGCGGGTCGGTTTGAGCAAGCATGATTTCGACTTCCTTCGTGATCCGCCTAGGGGTTAGCCCGTAGAAGAGCGATTGCGCGGGGTCGATGTTGTGGTATTCGAGATCAACCGAGTGCAGGGCTTCGTCACTCCAGTCGGTCTCTTCTTCGGCGATGTATTGTTCGCAGATTTTGCGTTTGGCCACCCAATCGAGGCGATCATCCATCACGAGTGGGTCTCGTTCGAGCTGGTCGAGGGTTGCGCGCCATTCGGTCAGTATCCAGTCGGTTTGCTCGCTTTCTCCGGCAAGGCATTCGGCTGCGGTAAGGAACTTGCGTTGGATCACGAGGGCGTTGCTCAGGGTGCCGTCGATCATTTCGACATCCCAGTTGAACTTTTCGTCGCGGGAGATATCTCGAATGGCTAGGAGTGGGTTGGCGAGGAGAACGGAAGCGTCGATCAGTCCGGCTTCGCATACCCGGATGGCGAGTAGGGTGGTACCGACCTTGAGGGCGTACGCGTATTCGTTTTGGTTTGCTTCGCCGAAGAGGATGTGGAGGCGCGTCATGCCGTTTTGGGAGTACATGGTCTCCCACTTGGGATTGATGAGGGCTCGGTTGAAGCGGACTCGGGAGGCGATGGTCTTAAGAATGTGGTCGGATCGTTGGGAGAGTTGGAATTTCACCGAAGGGTCGGCCATAACGCCATAGACATGGCTTACCCAGATGTAATCTACCGGATTTTCGTCCATTTGTTGGGCGGTTGGGGCTTCCCCGGTATAGAGGATATGCCCGCCGACTCTTCCAACTCCGGCAAAGATTTGTCGGGTGACCAGGAATGGAACCAGGAAATTGATATTGCCGTTCATGAGCTCGTCTTGAGCTTGAACAAGGTAGTTTTCGTGGCAGCCGAAGGTGTGCCCACCAAAATGATCGATGGAGTTGTTGTAGATTGCGACGGAATCTTGGAGCTTGAGGTCTTTAATTCCTTGGACGATGAGTCTTTGTCCAGCGCGATCGTTGGCGATAAGGTCTTTGAGACTTTGGCACTCGGCGGTGGCGTACTCGAGGTGGGAGCCGACGGCGTCAACGTAGAGTCGGGCTCCGTTGCAGAGGAATCCGCCGCTTTGGGCAGGTTCAAAGACGTCGTCACGGGCGTGGTAATCGATAGCTCCGATCTTCCGCTCGAAGAAGAGGTAGTCCTTGATGGCTTCGACGACGTCTTCTGGGCGTCCGAGGTCGTCGTCCATGACGAGGCAACCGAACTCGGTTTCGACTCCAAATACGCGGTTGTCAGAGGGGTTCATAGGTGGGTTTTCACTTTTCAACATGCGGGACGCTTTTCAGCTCCGGGTTCGAATGTTATGTTATGTTATTCTACGTCTTGGATGGCTAGTTATTTCTGCGACTCCCTCCGGGGTCGGAATCAATTTGACAATTTCCAGGGGTCGCAAAGCGACGCCCTGGCTACCATATGTGACCCTCCGGGTCAGAATACTAAAGAAGTGGTTTCTTTTTGATGTCGGGCCATCGGCGAGGATAGAACGGGGCGGTTTGTCGGTTCTTTTTGAAGATTGGGAAGAGTCGAACGATATCGGTGCCGGGAATGAGTTGTTCGCGGGTCTCAACTAGGTCGAGACCGAGCTTTGTCCAGTTGCCGCTGGTGATATCGTCGCTTGGGGTGCGCATGGGGATGAAATAGCCCCCTTGTTTGACTTGAAAAGCGGAGATTTCTAGTTGGATACCGAAGGGAGCGACGGCGCGACCGGTGACGACGTCGAATCGTTCTCGGTCCTTCACGTCTTCGGCCCTGGTGTGTTCGATGGTGAGATTGTCTCTTCGGTGGCGGTCGAGGAAGCCAAGCATTTTGCCGTTGGCATCGAGAGCGGTCACTTTAAGGTCAGGAAAAGCGGTCGCAATTGGCCAACTTGGAATTCCGGGTCCGGTACCAATATCGAGGACACTTGCGGTGGGGTTGAGGTCAAAGATTACTTTTCCGACCATTATTGAATCGAGAAAGTGTCGTACATAGCAGTCCTCGCGCGGAACTCGAGTGAGGTTCATCACCTCGTTGGCTTCGTAGAGGTCTTCTTCGAAGTATTCGAATTCGGCGAGTTGCTCCTCCGAGAGACTGATTCCCAGTTCGATACAGGCGGCGGATAGAGCTTGGCGGTTCACTGATTAAGAGTGTATCTCGCAATTAAGCGGTGACATTGGTATGGTTCTTGCCAATCATAACATTTAGGATGGTTTCAGTATTTATTTGCGCAGTTGGAATTGGATTCTCGAACGGACAAGTTCGGATGATTCCGAGGGTTAAGGGGATTCCTTCACCTCACCCATACGCAATTTCTGCCGACGGGAAGACCGTAGTTGGTCAATTTGCGCCTGGGAATCCTTTTACTTGGCGAGGTGGCAATACGGCAACCTTCCGACCCTCCTCAAATGTGAATGTACTTGATCAGTACGCTCAGGGAGTTTCCGCAGATGGAAAGACTATTGTTGGCAAAGCAGGCGGAGCATACATTTGGATCCGTGGAAAGGGCATGAAATCGCTTGGAGATAGCTCGACATTTGCGTACGGGGTGAGCGAAGACGGCACTAAAGTTGCATGTCAAGTCGATGGAAAGAAGGATCGCAAGGGGTTCATTTGGAGCGAATCTGGAGTGATCAACCTGGAATCATTTTCACCGATTTGCATGTCTGGCAGCGGAAAAGTTGTGGCGGGAATTCAGATGGTAAAGGGTTCGGTCCGGGCATTTTACTTTCACGATCAAGTTGCTGAGGCTCTTCCCATTCCCGATGAATTCTCTGACTCGGCGGCTTTTGCAACGAACCGAGACGGTAACGTTATCGTTGGCAACGTATTTAACTCAAATGGGACCTTCGCAGCGTCTTGGACCAACGGAAAGTTTGTAAAGCTTGACAACCTTGCGCAACAAGAAGCGGTTGCGAAATCGGTTACGAGGGACGGAAAGTACATTGGCGGATATGCTGGTTCCGAAGCGGTTGTTTGGAGTCCAGATGGAAAAGCTAACTACGTTGAGAGGATATTTCAGCATTCTGGAGCGAATACTTCCGGTTGGAAATTTGAAAGCGTTAATGGCATTGCTCGAGTTGGAGACAAAATTTACATTACCGGTTGGGGTCATTTGAACGGAAAGGACGCTGGGTACTACGGCTCATTTAAGATTGATTGATGCAAGCTTGGTTCAAAAGGAAGTATAACGAGCGGTGCGAAAATTTTTTGCTCTTTCAATTACATTAATTAGTCTCGTGGGTTGCGGCGGAAGTCCTTCCCTCGTGGGGAAATGGAACATGACAGGGGGCACTTTGCCACCTGGTTCAAAATTCGTCACTGAATTCAAAGATAAAACGTATACGATCAGCGTTGAAGTCGAGCAACTTGGTTCCAAGATCAAGTTCGACGTGGACGGGGATTACACGTATGATGGCAAGAGGCTCAAAATGGTCTCAAAGGCCGTCAGACTCGATGAATCAACGTTACCGGCAATCGTCAAGCCACAAGCTTCAAAGCTCAAAGAACAGATTGAGAAGAATGTGCTTACGACCCAAGAAGGTGAGGCGACTCTCACCGGAGATGTCTTAACCATGATGGACAAAGGCAAGCCGGCGACGTTTACTCGAATGAAGTAGAGCCTTTCGGGGTTCACGATCGAAAGGTTCTCTTCCTTTACTGGTTGAGGACCTTTTTTGGTATAGGTTGGTCGCGAAAAGGAGTATAACGGGACGTGAGAAAATTCTCCTTATTATTGGCGGTTACGGTTGGTTTGATTGGTTGTGGATCGCCGGGCATCGCTGGCAAGTGGAATATGACTGGGGCGGCCGTTCCTGAGGGTTCAAAGTTGGTTACCGAATTCGCGGGGAATACCTTCACTTCTAGGGCCGAAATTAACCAAGGTGGCGCACTCATTAAGTTTGAATTTAGTGGCGACTACACTTACGATGGCAAGAAGCTAAAGTTGGTTGGTAAAACCGTAAAAGTAGACGAGTCAAGCTTTCCATCAATGGCTAAGGCAATGATTCCGCAGTTTAAGACAAGTCTTGAAAAGTCTGTTTTGGCACCTCAGGAAGGCGATGCAAAACTGGAAGGAGACACGATGACCTTTACCGTCAATGGCCAGACTACGACCTTTACCAGGGTTAAGTAGAAGCGGCTTATTATTGACAGCTGCCTTGTGAATTGTTCAATGTTTTAGCTCGAAAGCGAGTATAAATAAGCATGCGAATTGTTTGGATGTTGCCATTTGCCCTTATCTCTTTAGTTGGATGTGGGGGACCAACCATTGATGGCAAATATTCAATGACTGGCGAAGGCACTCCTCCAGGTGGAAAGATTGTCATGGACCTGAAGGCAGGAAAGTTTACGCAGACAATGGATGTGGAACAGATGGGAATGAAAATCCATGCTGATACTACGGGAACTTATACGTTTGATGGCAAAAAAATTAAGATGACCGTTACTGACATCAAGGTTGATGATGCTAATCTCCCGGCGCAGGTTAAGGAGATGATCAAAGGTCAAATTGAGCAGACCAAATCAAAGACCCAAGAAAGCGACGTAAAAATCGAAGGCGAAGTTGTTACTCTGACTTCTGAAGGCAAAACGGCAACCCTTACGAAGATTAAGTAGTTTGCAATTTTGGCGAATGGAAGAGGATTCATTTGTGTGGTAGCGAGCAGCAAAGGGCCGGTTCTTGAAGGAAAATGGCTGATAATTCCATATTGAACATTTTGTCAAACACCTTTAAGCAGCCTTCATGTGGAGACGTTGGCCAAACAATAGTCCTTGTCGAAGCAAGCGGCGGCCAGCCTCAACCGGAAAGTTTGAGCGAGTGAAGTAGTATTTGGACCTTAGCTTTTGGATCGAGCTTTTGTGACCAGAAGGGTTTGGAAGAATCGTTAGCTTTGCTTCGATCAAAGCATAGCTAAGCCATCAAAATTAAACAATTTTCCCGAAACCCACCCTCATTTCAAATTCGTCAGACGCTGGTAGTGCACGATGCAATGTGCCTTGTCAGAGGTGCGCTGTGCAGAGATATATGTGATTAGGGATTCGAACCCATAGACCTAGTCTCCGCCGGTCACCCATTTACCAGTATTGTTGGGGCACTGGTAAAACCCCTTGCGTCTCGCCCAAAAATGAAACTACACCAAATTGTTTTATTCTTGCAGATCGAGATTCCAATTTGAACCTTGAATCAGGGTATCCACCTCTCTATGATTCTTTGAAAGCATATCGACTTGCTTACGAAGATCAGCAATATTGACCGTTGAAATCGTTCTCAATTCTGAACGAGTTATCCGTGCCATGTTTGGACTTGCGTCCGTAATAACATTGCGGATTATCGAGAGCTTTTTAGCAATCGATTCTCGTTTCGCTAAGTGCTCAGTCAATGACTTTCCATCGACGACACAACTTGCGTTTGTGACGTTAATTTTCAGAACGAGATACTCATATCGTTCAATCAAGAAGTCTAATTCCCTTAGGAGTTCATCCGGCTTTTCGGGTGGATCATTGCCTTCCTGAATCTTTGAACTGGCTTTGAGACGGTCATTCAATTGGACCAGTCGCTTTTGCACATCTGATCTTTCAATAAGAGCTTCTGCTAATTTCATCTTAAGTCACGGGCCAAGTTGGTAGGACTCGGCTAATAGGTTTGTCGGCTCGATATCCAAGTTCATATTCAGCTTGCATAAGCGTGTGAATCTCGTGGGTACCCTCGTAGATCATCGCGCCCCTGGAGTTTCGGAAATAGCGTTCTACGGGGAATTCATCGCAAAAACCGTATGCTCCATGAATTTCCACAGCTTTGTTTGCTGCATCAAAGGCAGCTTCACAGTTGGTCCACTTTGCCATAGAGCACTCTTTGGTATGTCGTAGACCGGTGTTCTTCATCCAACCGACTTTGTAGTACAACAGGCGTCCGATTTCTCGACCTTTTACCATCGAGGCGATCATCTGTTGGACAAGTTGCTTCTTGCCGATCGCTTCTCCGCCAACCATTCGTTCGTTGGCGTATTTGGTGCATGCATCCAGGCATGCGGTGATGATTCCAACCGCGCCAGCGGCTACTGTATATCGACCATGATCGAGTGCGCTCATGGCGACTTTGAACCCATCGCCTTCTTCGCCGATCATGTTTTCGGCTGGGACTCTCATGTTATCAAAAAAGATTTGCCCAGTGTTTCCGGCGCGAACTCCGAGTTTGCCTTTGATTGCTTTGGATGAAAATCCTGGCGTATTTCGATCGACAATGAATGCGGCGTATGGAGCTTTCGCCGTCGTGCTCGTTAACCTAGTTATGACAAGAAATTGGTGAGCATAGTCGGCAAGGGAAATCCAAGTCTTCTCGCCATTGAGAATATACGAGTCGCCATCCTTGGTTGCGGTGGTGCGTAAATTTGCGGCGTCTGAACCAGCATTTGGTTCAGTCAAGCCAAAGCCACCCCATTTGTTACCCTTGGCAAGATCAGGAAGCCAGCGTTGCTTTTGCTCTTCGGTGCCCCATTGGAGAAGGGTTAGTGCGTGAAGTCCTGAGTGGACTGACATCACGACTCTGGCGGTCGAGTCTGCTCTTTCTAGTTCTTCGCAGACGATTCCGAGGGAGATATAGTCGGTATCCATTCCACCATATTTGGCGGGGATTGAAATACCCATGATGCCGCTGGCGGACATTTTTTCGAGCATTTCGGAATCGCTACGGTGCTCACGATCCCTTTCTGCGAGTCCGGGCAATACTTCGTTTTGTCCGAATTTGTATGCCATTTCCCGAATCAGTTCGTGCTCTTGCGTCAGGGCAAAATCCATTGAACAAGTGTACCGGGAGGCACAAATAAAGAACCCGTTCAAACCAGAGCTTGAACGGGTTCTTTATGACAAAACTTACTTGATTCTAAGTTTGATCGTCTTGGCTTCCCTGCTTCGAAGATCCTGAGCGGTGATCTTTCTGAAACCAGGTTTGGCAATCTTTACAGGGAAAGCCCATCTGCCATTTGATTTGATGGTGCCTCGCATCGACGGTTTATTGTCTACGAGGAGCATTATCTTATCCCCAGGGTTACCTTTGCCTCCAATTTTTATGATTCCACTTGGGACAACATTGAAATTAGTGTGACTCGATAGGACAAACTTTCCCTTCGCACCGTTCGGCTCAGACGAGTTCGGTGATGCAACCTTGGGTTTTGCTTCAACCTTTGGCTTTGCTTCAACCTTAGGCTTTGCCTCAGGCTTGACTTCTTTGTCGTGGACGCCACTTGCCTTTCGGTTTTCTGAGCTGTTTGGATCATCAAGTCCGGTTGTATCCTCCGGTAACAAAGTTGAAGACGTCTGCTCTTCTTCGTTGTTATCTTTGGGCGGTTCAGGCTTCGAAGATGCGACTACTACTTCCTCATTGTTCGCATCAGGGTCACCTTCCGGAATAAGCTCAACTTTCTTGCTTGAAGCCTTAAACTCCAGTTTCGTAAATACTTCCTTTCCTTTCGCATTCTTGTAGGCGACGACTAACTCATGGTTACCCGCTTCAGGAACTTTGACGTCCAGGTCATATTGTCCATCTTCTGAATTGGTAACCAGGTTCTTGACCTCTTTATCGTCAAGCAAAATTCTTACTTTCGTATTCTTCGCGAGAATCCCTTCAACTCGGTATGTTCCAATTCCGTATTCTTCTGGGTTTTCTGGATTTGAAATTAAGATTTCTTTCGAGCCAGATGCCACTGGATTTGCTTGTTTGACTGGATCGGCAGTCAACGATAACCCAAATGCAGTTGCGGTGCAACCGACCGCAGCGATTAGCTTTACAAGTCTTGTATTCATCTTAAGCTTTCTCACCAGCGGCATAGAGAGCGGCTTCTCGTCGCCACTTCATGATATCGATAGTCTGCCAGTTTTGCGGCTCAACGACTTCTGTAATGCGGCTTGGGGAAGCGGCTGCAAGCTGAGCAAATGTCTTGATGCCTGCCTCATAGAGTTTCGTTTGGTAAATCTGACCAATTCCCTCAATCTTTTCGAGCGGGTCTTTGATTTCAATAACTGGATTTGATTCAATTCTTAATGCCGGTCTCTCCTCAATTGCTGGAGCGGTTGAACCTGCAGGAGAAGCTACACCGGTAAACGCGTTGTCATTTTCGACAACTGTCATTTCGTGTGGCGCTTCTTCTACTTCGGTAGCGGAAGCTACGGCTGCAATTGTTTCGACTTCCGGTTCCGGTTGTGGCTCTGAAACGGTTGGGATTGTTGCTACTTCAGCGACTTCGGTGACTTCGGCTACTTCTGGTTGCAACTCGAATGAATGGGCAGGTTCCGAGTTAATGGCCTCTGCAATTAATTCTGGTTCTTCGGATACTACGGAGCTTAACGGCTCGGTAATGATTTCTGACTTAGCATTTACAGATGGCTCGGCACCGACGACAGTATCAAACATGTCCGCTTTTGCTTTATAGTCCTCAAGTTGTTGGAGTGCGACGGCAAGCTTCGATTCAAGATCGGCTTTGTCGGATAACTGCTTTTCAAGAACCTTCACTCTAAGTTGGGAATCAGCCGAGTCCGATGTACTTTCAAGTTGTTGGACTTTTTCTTCGAGCTTTCGAGCATAGGCATGAACTTCGTCAACCTTCACCTGGCTTTCTTTGTTTGCTTCAATTTCAGCCTTTAGAGATGCGATTTGTGCAAATCCATCACTGGAAAACTCTTCACCATTGGTGCGCTTATTTACTCCCTTATCAAAAAGGGCCGAAAGACCGGAGCCTAAAGCAAGCCCAATAAAGGTTGCTGGCGAAACTAGTGAAGCCAAATCAAAACTCATACGAAATATCCCTACCAGATTCAATTGTCGAGAAAATGCTAACAGATTTGTAGGGTAATTGCAAATTTTCCCCATAAGTTTTCCAGGTTAGCAACATTGATTTAGCTAACAGGGTAAACCCGTTATCAATCGCAATGAAATATTCTGCAATTATTCTTACATTCCTCGCGGCCAATTCATACGGTCAATTCGTTTCCGGTGAAAAAGTGTATCCGGTCACCAGCGAGGGACCAATGGCTGACTTTCTCAACCAACTTCAGCCTCGACAACTGGGTCCCTCCAATATGAGTGGAAGGATTATGGACATCGCCGTTCAGGAATCCAATTCAAACATCTTTTACGTTGCGAGTGCTTCGGGTGGACTCTGGAAGACGGTTAACGGCGGAACCACTTTTGATTGCATCTTCGATTACGGCGGTAGCGTTAGCATGGGATCGATTGGTCTTTCAAAGTCAAATCCGAATGTTATTTACCTTGGTACTGGAGAGCAATCAAGTCGCAACTCTGCGGCATGGGGCGATGGTGTCTATAAGTCAATCGATGCAGGAAAAACCTGGAAGCATGTTGGGCTTACTGACACAAGACATATTGGCAAAGTAATCGTTCACCCTACAAATCCTGACATCGCTTATGTTGCTGCGGTGGGCAGACTCTGGGGTCGAAGCGCTGAGCGAGGCGTCTATAAGACGGTTGATGGTGGCAAGACTTGGAACTTGGTATTCACTCAAGGGGACCGGGCTGGAGTCGTTGACCTTGACATGGATCCAACTGATCCAAACACCCTCTATGCTTGTGCCTGGGATCGGATTCGAGCGGCTTACTTATTCCAAAGCGGTGGTATGGACTCCGGTCTGTTCAAGTCTACGGATGGTGGCAAGAATTGGCATCAGCTAAAGAATGGCCTTCCGGGAGGAGACCTCGGTCGAATTGCGGTTAGTATTTATCCGAAAAATCCGAACATTCTTTTGGCAACGGTTGAGTACCGAGTTCCCGGTGCACCGGTTCGGGTTAGCAATAGCGACGACGAGGAAGAAGGTCTGATTGAGGAGCAGTACGCCCAACAAGGTGGAACACCACCTCCAGCGGCTGCATCAAAGCCTCAGGCTGCCAAGAAGGATGAGCCTCAGAAACCGGTGGTGAAGATTGACCCACGAATGGTTCAAGTAAGTGGAACCCAGATGAATGGCGGTGGAATGTTCATGAGCCACGATAAGGGCGAGACTTGGGAGTTTGTTCGACAACATAATCCGCGTCCGTTTTACTTCTCGAATCCGAACTTTGACCCAAACGACCCGAAGCGAATCTATATCGGTGGATTGAACCTTCAAGTCACAGGTGATACTGGTAAAACTTGGGCAACTCTCGCACCAAACGTTATCCACGCTGACCACCACGTCATGTGGATTGATCCTAAGGACTCAGGTCACTTGATTACTGGATGCGATGGCGGTGTCTATCAATCGCGAGATTGGGGCAAGACTTGGTACCACCACAATACTTTGCCGGTAGGTCAGTTTTATGCCGTTTCTTTTGACGGTCAACTACCTTATTGGGTTTATGGCGGACTGCAAGACAACGGCGGATGGGCGTTTCCAACGCAACATCCTCGTGGCTATGTTAATCCAATTGATGCGGTTAACCTGAACGGCGGTGATGGCTTCTATGCCGAGGCAGACCGAGTTGAGTCGGAATGGGTCTACAGCGAGAGTCAAGGTGGCGCGGTCCAACGCACGAACAGAAAGACCGGAGCTAGGCGCGGACTACGTCCATCAGTAGCCGGGGAAACTCTTCGCTTCAATTGGAACACCCCAATTCACATTAGCCCTCATGATAACAAGACTATTTACATCGGTTCAAACCGATTGATGGTTTCAAATAATCGGGGCGACAGTTTCAGAGCCCTTTCTCCAGACTTGAGCACCATGAACCCGTGGAAGTCAAAGCGGAGAATTGACATTGCCAAGTTAGTTAGCGTTAACCCAGAAGATACTGGAGCTGAAGCTCACTGTACGATTGTTACGATTGATGAGTCACCGATGGTCAAAGGTCGAATCGCTTGCGGTACGGACGATGGCTTGGTCAATGTGACCTCGGACAATGGACAAACATGGGATGACGTTACCTCACGACTTCCAGGGCTTCCGAAAGGACTTTGGGTTAGCCGAGTCACTTGGTCCAAATACCAGAAGGATCGATTGTATGTTTGCGTTGATGGTCACAGAACCAACAACTTCAAGCCATACCTGTTTGTTAGCGAAGACGCCGGAAAGACCTTCCGATCATTGGCAAACGGACTTCCGGATTGGGACAGCCTGTACGTTATTCGTGAAGGCGAGCAGAATCCAAACCTTCTGATCTTGGGCTCAGAAATGTCCCTACGATTCAGTGTTGACCTTGGTAAGACTTGGAGCCGAATCCGAGGTAACTTCCCTACGGTTGCGGTGCATGATGTTCGAGTTCATCCTAAGATGCATGACTTGGTTGTCGCAACTCACGGACGTGCTCTTTGGACAATTGATATCTCGGCATTGGAAGGAATGACTGATGGTATGCCTAAGAAGAACGCCCTACTTGGATCTTCACCTGGTATCCGAATGCCGGTTATCACGGGTGACGGACTTTCGGGAGATCAGTTCTACAAGAGTAGAAATACTCAGCCAATGGCTCGAATCTACTACTACTTGGCAGAAGATGTGAAGGATGAGAATACGGTCTCGCTTTCCGTACAGGGACCAGGAATGGCAGAGCTAAGTGTGGCAAGTGGATCGGATATGAAGCTAAAGAAGGGTCTTAATCGGTACGATTGGAATCCTCGAATTGATGGTTCAGTCGCAGCCGCTGGTGTCTACCAGGTCAAGCTGAAGATTGGAAACGAAACTCTTAACGGGACAGTCGAAGTCCTGGAATCAAAGAGCTTCTAGTCAGCCGTCAGCCGTCAGCCGTCAGCCGTCAGCTGTCAGCCGTCAGCCGTCAGCCGTCAGCCGTCAGCCGTCAGCCTTTGCGAAAAGGTTGGCGGCTTATTTTATTTTTAGTTCTAATCTTCCTGGTTTGAGGTTCTTCGCAATTGCTTTGCAAGTAATGGTGGAAGCCTTCAATGGCGTTCGGATGAGAGCGGATGCAACTCCCATTTCACACTTGACAGTGCCTTCACCCGCAATAGCTGCTCCTGCTACGGTAAAGGATATTTTGCGATTGTCGTAGGGACAAATTGTTTCGTTTGCATCAACGACCGCAGCTCGCACAAAGACAAGATCATTTCGACCCGCCGGAATACCCTGGTCGTCAATCCATAGTTTTATGTGATCGGCTGGGCCGGCGGTATAAACCGAGTCAAAGGTCTTGGTACCCATTTGCGAAACAGATACCGAAAGTTTTCCTGGGCTAAAAGGAACATTCTCAAACACGATCGGCGCGTTCACCAAATTGATGGTGTTCGATCCATCGAACGGCTTGGCTTTCTCGTATTTCGTCGATTCGCCTTTGGCCACGCTCTTTCGGGCGATTTCTTTCCCATTCACAGATAGAACGGCCTCATTGCAGTTGGTGAATACGACAACTCTTCGGGTTGGTGGTCCGGATTGCCAATCGGCAATCAGCTTGACATACACCCGAGCACTAGTAGCGAATGGCCGGAGGAACTGTTGACTCTTGTAGAACCAGAAGCTCGGCTTCTTTCGCCTGAACAGGTCACAGAGCCCGCTGGCAGAGACTCCCTCACCATAGGGCACATTATGGTCAAACATCTCCCACGTTCCGTAACCCATTGTCCATGGTAATTGAGGTCGCAGGTGATTGACCGACCACACATGGTTCCAGGTTTCTCCGAGGAGTTTGTCAATACCCTGCCCGATTCTGACTCTCGATGAACTTCCGGCGCCACCGAACTCATAGTCGCCGTATTCACGAATATAACCAGGTTTGTCTGGCATGGCCGTTTGGGGGCGACTGTAGTCTTCGTCCTTCCATTGGTTATAGGCAATGTCCCACGGAGCCCCAGGTTTGGCGTCACCAGCCAATAGAATGTTCTTTCCAAGTATTGTCGATCGAGCAGCATTGGCCCATGATTGTGCAATTTTGTTGTCGGGATATGTTTCATTGAGGCTGGTTTCTAACCATGCGACGCAAGGGTGAGTTGAGTCCCTTAATACAAGTTCCTTTATGTCCTCTTCTACTTGCTGCTCGAACCGCGGGTCTTTATTGAGGAATTGCCAACCCGCAATGCATGGAATGGTCAGGATTCCAAATTCGTCGCAGGCATTAAGGAACTCCTCGGATTGAGGATAGTGAGCCAAACGTACGATGTTATGCCCCGACTCCTTAATCAGCTTGGCATCACGGTAGTTTGCTTGGCGGCTCAGGGCGGGCCCCACCCACGGATAGTCTTGGTGGCGGTTAGTGCCGACCAGTTCAAGCGGTCTCCCGTTCAGGATGAACCCCTTGGCTCGGCTGACCTCAATGGTGCAAATGCCAAATTTTTGAGCAAAGGAATCAATAATCTTGTTTTTCTCGTCCATGATCCTAGTCATCATTTGGTAAAGATGAGGGTTGGTGGGTGACCAAAGAATTGGATCCGAAATGTCGAGCATTTCGACCACCGTCGAGGAAGAATTGCTCGGGATTATTACTTTCTTTACTTTCGGAATGTTGGTATTTACTTCGTGAACCAGTTTGATTTCTTTTGCATCATTCGAATCGTTCCGAATGCAGGTAGTGAGTTTCAGCATCGCGCCATTCGAAGTTGCGGCGAGGGTGGTGACAGTTGGAGTCGATTCGTTTTGTCGAGCTGATATTGAGCGAACAATATGCACCGGATTTTGAATGTCTAGCTTTGATTCGCGGTGTATTCCGGCT
Source organism: Armatimonadota bacterium (assembly GCA_037141835.1). GTDB lineage: Bacteria > Armatimonadota > Fimbriimonadia > Fimbriimonadales > Fimbriimonadaceae > Fimbriimonas. The sequence continues at coordinate 14,836 of JBAXBU010000033.1, forward strand.
CCATACATAAAGTCCAGGTCTTGTTGGGGCTTTCCCGGAGGCACAAGGGGATTGTCGCTATTATCCAACCTTACGAGAAGCTCGTTGTGGGCCTTTACCTTGTCGGTTAGCCTTGCAATGAGTGGCAAGTAGCCGCCTTTCCGCGAGGCGATGTGCTCACCGTTGAGCCAAAGATCAGAGACTTGCATCGCGGCACCAATGGTGAGTTCTAGCGATCTCTTAAGATCCACGGGATCGATATCGAGTGCTCGCCGATAGTACGTCACTCCTTGCCAGACGTCGCTTTTGTTCAAGGGTCGAATCCAAGCAGCATGGGGCAGTGTTGCGCTGTGCCAATCACTTGGCTTGATCTTGGCAAGCTCTTGCGTCTTTACCTTTTCAAGGATTTCGCGGTTGAGGTCGAAGCGAGCGTCACCGGATTCGACCTTGGCGATGTGATATTGGCTTTCCCAATCCTTTTTTTGCTTTGCGTCGAGGTTTCGGATAAGTCCGACCTCAGCAAGGGCAACGAAGGGTTCCTTATCCCGGTGACCATTCGAGACGACGAGGCGAAGAAATTGGGCAACTTTCGGAGAAAATCGACATTGAAACAGATTCGATGTATCTGGAACATCAGCCGCAACAACTGGATCCCCCCACGAAGTCCGGCTTTGGGACAAATAGACCTCAATATGATTTGGCTTTCCGTTTTGGGCACCGCTTTGTCGCGGGAGTAATCGGAAGCCAATCGCCTCGGTTTTAACGCCAAGATCGATGATCAGCTCGTGCGGATAGGGTGCTTGTTTTGTCTGCCATTGGGAATGCCAAATCGTGTTTGGATTGCCATCATAGGCATTGGTTGCAGGAGCATTCTCGCCTTCTGTTTCTTGGCTCGATACTTTGACAACATTCCATTGACTGGTTGAGACCGCATCGGCACCGGTCCAGACTGACGGTGGATTTGTAAGGCTGGCGAATTGCCAGCCGTCATTGAGGGCGATTGTCTTTGGCGCAACGACTTGTGTTGCGAGAAAGGCTAGGACGAGAATCATTTAGAACCCCCACAAATTTGGCGTAGCGAACTCAAGAACATTACCGCCGGGGTCATTGAAATATATGGAATGCGCTCCGTTTTTCCAGTGGACTTCGTCAATGATTTCGATGCTACTCTCGCTCAGCTTGATTCGCCACTTTTCAATCTCTTCTTCGGTGGCAGCAAAAGCCATGTGCCCCGGGCCGGTGGTTCCATGCGGAGGAACATTACTGTCATGGACAAGCGTCTTGCTTGCCTTAAAGATTATGAGAACGCTTTGATCGCATCGAAGGAAGAGACTTCGCTCGTCGTTAAACGAAATTTCCTCAAGCGCAAGAATTCCGGTATAGAACTTGTGAGCCGCCGTCAGATCTTCGGCGTACAAAACGGTTTCCAGCACTCTCATTCTGCGAGAATACCAGTGACCGACGACTCTGGCTCCTTAGTATGTAAAGGTGTTACACACGTTTTCGGTTTGGTTGTTAGTACATCCCGCAACCGACATATCGCACATTGATGGAAGCACTGGGAATCGGTGAACGAGGTTACATCCAGTCAAATCTGCACTGGTGTTGATTGCGCCGGGCATCATTTTTTTGGCGTGACCATCAAGAAATGCCGAGATCAACCCTTTTTGATATCGGTTTCCTGCCACGAGCATTCGTCCCGTTACTGGATCGACTTGAAAGTCTCCGTTAAACGGTTCGATCCAACTGTCGGTGATTGGAGTTCCATCGGAAGCAGTGCTCCACTTTTCGGTGATGACGATTGTACTTGCTACGGCATCGACGCTGGACGTCGAAAGAGACTCGGCATGGCGACAAGCAATGAAGCTTCGCTTAATGTTTTTAACGCCTAAAGAGTCTTGGCTAAGCGTTGGTTGTTCATCGGCAGGTGAAACCAAAATTTCCACGTTTTTCATGTATGGTGCCAAGGTATTCCACCACCTTGATGGGTGTACAGACGCAGCATCGGGCATGGTGGCTCCGGTTCGCGACTGAGATGGTGAAGCGGTGCTGGCGTAGAAGAAAAGGTTATCGTCGTGGTCGCTCATGTACATTTGCATTGCTAATCCGACGTTGCGCTGATTTGACAAGCAGGCGGTTTGCTTTGCGGCTAGCTTGGCTTGGGCAAACACCGGAAATAGAATTGCTGCCAAAATGGCGATGATTGCAATTACTACAAGAAGCTCAATGAGGGTGAAAGCTCGTTTCATAAGTATCAAATTTTGGTGGAAACAAAAAGGTTATGAGGGACCGGTTAATTTTCGGTTAAGTCGTTCAACCCTTAACAGAACTTTACGAAAAACATCTGTATTGGTGCAACCACTTTCCTCAGTGTCTGCCGTTGAACTTCGTGCTCTTCCCGGTACAATTTTAGGATGGATAGGCAGAACCCCGAAGGTATTCCTCGAAGTGAGCTGCTCTATTCGCTTGGCAACAAGAAGATCGTGTACTTTGCTCGAGAGACCGATTCCTGCTTACTCTGTTGCAGGCCCAATGTTAACGAAGCTGGGCTTTGTCGATGGTGCTATTCTTCGCTTGATACGCCGGAAATTCAAGTCGCGGTCAAGTGGATGAGTGGAGTAGGGCCATGATTTGGCTGGTAGTCGTCATTATTGTCGCGGCTACCGTTTACGGATATCTTGTTTTCCCTAAAAAGCCAAAGTACCTTGCCCATGCCGAATACTGGGTGTATTCGAAGGCAGTTGAATTACCAAGCACCGAAAAGCTGATGATTCGGCTCGTTGGTTCAAATCCATACATCCAACAAGGTCAAAATCCAATTGGTGGAGCCGAAGGCCTGGTGCTCAGCGACGTCCGTTTGAAGATTGCTCTGGTTCTGCAAAAGAAAAACCCGAAGCTTTTTGAAGGTAGGTTGTTGCCAGAGGCAATTGCGGACCATCATGAATTCGTTAACGATGTTGGTTCCTTCAATTCTATTGTTAAGTTACAGTACGTAAGCACCACCAAGCTCAAAGACAAACGTCATATTCAGTTCTTGATGCATGCCGCAGATGCCGCTGCAGAGATTGCTGGCGCAGGCTGGATCCTTGACAAAATAACGGGGACATTGAGGACAAAGCAAGAGCAAGCTGAAATTTTACAGAACAATTTCAATGTTACCAAGCTTGAATATAACGTTGTATTGAAAGCAAATGAAGACAATACTTTCAGCTCATATGGGCTCATGAAGGCTGGAATTCCAGATTTTGATACTCACATTGTTTCGAGCGATCAGGTTCAATTAGTTCGAGAAATTCTCAACAAATACATGGCTCTGAGTTGGGAAAGGGGCGAGCCGTTCCCTGACCCAATTAAGGAGTATGATGACGATTTTTTCATCATTCAGAAACCTACTAAAAGCGGGCGGTCAATGATGAGAATCGTTCGAAAGCAGCTGGTTCCTTAGTCTTCAAATTCGGCAATCACGAAGGTGTGGTCGCTCGGCCGTTCTCGGAGGCGAGCTTCGACGTCGATAATGCACGATGTGCACTTTTCAGCAAGGGCTTCTGTTGTATAGATATGATCAATTCTCCACCCAATGCCGCGCTGAACCGCTCCGGGCACGACGAAGTCCCAGTAAGTGTATTGTTTTGGTTCGAAATTGTGAACTCGAAAGAGGTCGATTAGTCCGTATCCCACAATCTTGGAAAGCCTTGAGAATTCATCGGGGTGGTGGCCGACGCTGCCCAAGAGCTTTGCAGAGTCGAAGACATCATGGGGTTGAGGGGCAACATTGATATCGCCCATCCAAAGGAGTTGTTGATTAGGGTTTTGGCTATCAAGCAGATCTCGAAATTTTTCGAGCCACTTCATTTTGTACATCCACTTTTCGGAGCCTACAGTGTTACCGTTTGGAACGTAGGTATTGAACATTCGAACGCCGTTAATGGTAGCGCCGATGATTCGGGCGTCTTCGGGCATTTCTGGGTCGCCAAAGCCCTTTGTAACTTCCGACATTGGGAATTTGGAAAGCAATGCGACGCCATTCCACGCTTTTTGCCCGTTAAGAGCTATTTCATAGCCGAGGGCTTCAAACTCTGCTCGGGGAAATTTGTCGTCTTCGACTTTTGTTTCTTGAATGCCGAGAACATCGACAGGATTTTCCTGCAGCCACTGTACCAGTAACGGAAGTCGGGCTCGAACGGAAGCGGCGTTGTATGTTGCGACTCGCACTGTTTCATTTTAACTCTTTGGATAGACAAACGGAATGATTCGAGTTCGATCCTTTTCGATGATCATGAGATCGCACTTGGTTCCAGGATCAAATTTCGTTACCTCTGCAATCAGGGTAACTCGGCGATTCTTTCCCCATCGGATTTCAGGGATGAGATCGTTTGCGGTTGGTTTGCTTGGCCAGGCAGTGAATTTGGCAAGAATCTCATCCCACGTTTCTTTCAGAACTTCTTCTGGTCTCCTCTGTTGAATATCCTGGACGGTTCGGAATGATATAGGAATCCATTCTTTTGATTCTTGGCGCATTTGAATTTTGATTTCATCGAGTCCGGCTGGGTTTGCCGAGTTATCGGTGTCGCCTTCCTGGATGTCAACGGTGCAGAGTCGAGCGAGTCGGATGAGGGCCATTCGCTTGTTAGAAAATTGGGAATAGCATTTACTCCATGCGGCGCTGATCTCTTCTTTTGATGTGCCCGCAGAATTTTGATAACCGAGCCAACGACTGAGAAGTCCTGGCGTAATGAATATGGCTTCTTCTACTGGTTGGAGCTGCTCTCCGTCGAACCACTTACCGATTACGATTCGTGCGTCTTTCTCGGTTCGGTCAATTCCCTTTCCACGGTGAAATATTCGTTTGCCTTCTTGTAGCTCCGCTAGGATTGGCTCATTAACAATATCGCGAGAAAATGCGAGAAAACAGAATAGAGGAGTCATATGGGTATTGTTGGCAAGTTTTTGTAATCCAAAATAGGTAAATGGCATTTGACCTTGTGATTCGTGGTGCGACGGTTATTTCGGGTTCTGGAAGGGCTAATGTTGATGTGGCAATAACCGATGGCAAGATTAGCGGAATTGGGAAATTCACACCAGGCGATGCCCTTGAGGCAATTGACGCTACTGGGCTTTATCTGATGCCGGGCGGTATAGATACTCAAGTTCACTTCCGGGAACCTGGATTGACGCATAAAGAAGACTTGGCATCGGGCTCGCTTGCGGCAATTTGCGGAGGGGTTACGAGTTTTCTTGAGATGCCCAATACCATTCCTACAACTACCAACCCTTCAGCACTCGCAGAGAAGGTGACATCTGCAAACGGACGAAGCTGGGCGAATTTCGGATTTTTCTTTGGGGCGACGGCTGGAAATGCCGACTTTTTGGCGGAATATGAATTGCTTCCGAGTGTTCCAGGAATCAAGGTATTTGTCGGAAGTTCGACGGGCGACTTGCTGGTAGATGATCAGGAAGATTTAGTGAGGGTTTTTTCGCACGGGAGAAAGCGAATCGCGGTTCACTCTGAGGATGAGACTCGAAATGTTGAGAGGAAGAAGCTTATTAGTTCTTCTCCAATTCCTCACGAGCATCCATTTTTACGAGATGCCGAGAGTGCGCGAATCTCTACAGAACGGTTGATACGAATCTGCGAAGAAACGAATAGGCCACTACACATTCTGCACATTTCCACAGCTGACGAACTTCCCTTAATTGCGGCCGCCAAAGCTAAAGGGCTACCGGTAACTTGCGAAGTTACGCCACAGCATCTTTGGTTTGCTGCTCCGCTTTGTTATGATGAGCTTGGGACAAAAGCGCAAATGAATCCGCCGTTGCGAAGTGAATTACATCGTGCCGCTTTGTGGAAGGCATTGGACTCTGGATTGTTTGACGTGTTTGGCTCTGACCATGCTCCCCACACTTTGGAAGAAAAGGAGCGCCCCTATCCGAAATCGCCAAGCGGAATGCCAGGAGTCGAGACGATTCTTCCCGTTTTGTTGACCTTTGCTTCGGAGGGTCGAATAAGTTATGAGACGATAGTGCAAATGTTTTGCACTCGACCGGCCGAGTTATATGCGATCAAAGGAAAAGGCAAGATAGAAGTTGGCTTTGATGCCGATCTCGTGTTGTTGAATCCAGAGAAGAAGTGGATTGTCGATGAAACAAAGTTGCATTCTAAGTGTGGATGGAGTCCTTATGACGGGGTTGAGCTTACCGGTCGCATTCACTCAGTCTATTTGTCTGGCAAGTTAGCTTCTTCTGAGGGCGAACCAGTTGGGGAGCCAATTGGGCAATGTTTGGTTTTTGGAGAGCAAGGCTAACATGGATTTACGTGGGCATTATCTGAATTTAGTTGAGTACGAAAAGTGGGCGAACGATCTCTGGTTGGGTTACTTTGATTCTGCTGTTCTTTTACCAAACGGTGGCCAGTTTGTTGCCAGAAGCGATGAGTGGATGACTCATATCATTGGGTGCTATCTTCGGTGGTTTGATGCCTTAACTGGCGAAAGCACCGAACTTACTGGAGACCATCGTCAAGACCTTATGAATCAGGCCGAGCGGATGACTAAGTTCATTGAGACTTGCGACTTTGAAGAAGTCAGACAACGAAGTTGGCCGGAATATGGAAAATACGAATGGCGAACCGGGCAGATCATTTACCACGCCCTTAGCCACGGAATGTATCATCGTGGGCACATTCGAGCCATCGCTGAAGAATTGGGACTGACGGATTGGCCAGATACCGACTTTTGCGATTTCACGGGAATCAAGATCTTGTCATAGAATTCAGCTCTAGCGGTATCCTTTAACTCTATGCCTCAGCTAATTCTTGTTCGACACGGTCAATCTCTTTGGAACCTTGAAGATAGGTTTACAGGATGGGTTGACGTTCCGCTCACTCCTCTGGGGGAACAAGAAGCGCTGAACGCGGGTACAAAGCTAAAGGGGACCAAGATTGATGTTGCCTACACAAGCACCCTACAAAGGGCACAGCACACGCTGAAAAACATTTTGAGCGCGATGGAGGTTGAAGTTCCCACTATTCGTGATGAAGCCCTCAATGAGCGACACTATGGCGACTTACAGGGATTGAACAAAGCTCGGACTGCGGAAAAATTTGGCGCAGACCAAGTCAAGATTTGGCGAAGGAGTTTTGATGTTCCACCGCCCAATGGTGAATCATTGAAAGATACCGCGGCCAGGACCCTTCCCTTTTTTGATCGGTGCATTCTTGGTGATATTGCCCAAGGGAAAAATGTTTTGGTGGTTGCCCACGGGAACTCGAATCGCTCGATCGTTATGCAACTCGACGAACTGACTCGAGAGCAGGTTTTGGAGCTGAATCTTGGAACTGCAGTTCCTGTCATATATGACTTAGCAATTGACGGCAAAGTTCAGGGCAAGACTATTCTTAGCTAGTTCTTTTGTTCAAGCTCTTTTGTTCTTGCTTCCAAATGTTCGATCTTGTCGTTCATTTGGTTTAGTAGGTTGTCTGGGGACTCGTCCTGTTCTTCTTTTTGCTTGAGCATCCATGCCAGGACGCCTACACCAACACCGATTCCCATCAGGAGGGTCAACGTCTTTTTCATCTTCATAACTCTACCCACAATATACGAAAAAAGGGTTCCAGCCGTTGCTGGAACCCTTTTCCTTTTTTAGCTCTCTATGTTAGATGATAACAAAGAGAGTTGTTGCTGCCTGTCCGGTTCCGGATGGGCTTACCGTCGCCGTAACTTGTGTCGAGAGGTTCCTTGGAACTCTTCTTGTTTGCAAGTTAATTATTGCTTTATTTGATCCTACCGGTACTGTGAAGTTCACAAAGGTAGTTCCAATTGGCAAGTTAAGCAACGAGATGTTCGAGAAGGTCAACTTACCAGGGGTGGCAACTAGAACATTTCTGTTCACGGTTACTTGAACCTGGATGTTTGTACTTTGTCGGACTGTATTCTTCGGCAGAATCTTGACCGAGACAACTTCTGTTGCCTTAATCGTTAGAGTCGCCGAAACAGGTGCGAGTGTTCCTGCATTGGTCGTGAACGTTACGGTTCTCGTGTCCGTCACAATCGGGGTTGTGATTGCGAAGGTAGCTACTGCATTGCCTGTCGTAAACACTGGCTGTGCGAACACTACCAATAGATCATCGCAAGTGACAAGCATCGTTGTGAATCCTGCAATCGCAGGTGCACTCAATGTGATCGTGCCAGTTGCTCCTTGGCCGCCAAAGACGGAGTTTGGAGTGATGGTCATGGTGTAGGTAAGTGCCAGAACCTTGAGGTTTGCTGACTTAACCAATGAATTTACTACAGGAGTTGGACCTCGGTAGGCCGTGATCTGTACTGTCGTATCACCATTTAGAGCGAATAGACCCTTTACATCAAATGTAGTTGAGGTGAATCCTTCTGGGATGATGACTTCGCTGATTGGAACGCCGCCTGAATCAACTGGAACCGCGATTCCAGCGTTGCTTGAAGCAACTGCTACTCTTGCGCCACCAGCTGGTGCTGCAGAAGCAATTGTTACCGTTGCTACCGACATTCCACCACTTGGGATGACATCAGGATCAACTGAGATTGATGAAACAGTCAACGCTTTAACATTGAGGGTAGCCGTTACCGGTCCGTCAATAACTACGTTTGAACCATTTACGCGAACGGCTTTAACCACTCGAGCAACATCAGCTGCTTCAAATGGAGTCGTAATCGTGAATGGTAGTGACTGATTTGAGTTAGCAGGAATGGTGACCGTCGGAGTAATAACGTAGCCTGCAGGATTGCCATTGATCGAAAGATTCAATGTTCCAGCTGTGCCGGTCTTACCGTCTAGGTTTACAACACCCGTTACCGTTGTTCCAGCCGCAACTGGATTTGGCGTCAAGACAATATTTGTCAATTTCGCCGGATTGATTCCAAGTATTCCATTTCTGGTTACACCAAGAAGAGTTGCACTAATCGTGGCACTTGCGCTTGTATCAACACCATTTGTGTCAATAGTGAAGGTTGCTTGATTTGTTCCTGCAGGAACATTTACAACTGAACCACCAGGGAACGAAACCGTTAACGGGAGGTCCGTACTCAAATTAACATCAACGCCACCAGCAGGAGCGTTTCCAGCCAGCTTAATTGTTGCCGTTGTTGAGTTACCACCAACGATGCTTGAACCGTTGATTGTAATGCTACTTAACCAAGGCACTACCTGTACCGTGGCAGTCTTCAAGTTTCCGCTGTAGTTCGCTTTTACCTGAACATTAACAGGGGCTGTTACTACCTTGCTAAACAGACTATACGTTCCAGTGGTTGAACCAGCAGGAATGATAATCGTCGTAGCTGCCGCATCTGAAGTCGCAAGGAAGGATGCTGCCGAAGGAGTATCCAATGTTAGATTGATCGTCGCGCCGCCGGCAGGTGCAGGACCCGAAAGGGTGATCGTACCAGTCGATGACGGAGGATTAGCTAGGCCTTGTGGATCTCCACCAGGAATTGGCGATGGCGCCAATGTCATGTTCGTAATCAGAGGAAGCGACTCTCTGAATCTCAACAGATAGCCGTCTCGGCAGTACTGCATATTGATATTGGGCAATCCGTTACCAATAAATGCGCCTTGATCTACCAAGATGCCGGCCATAGTTGGAGGCTCAGGGAATTGCTTGAACGCTAGATTTGTGATAAACGCAGTGTCAAGACCACCTGATCTCCCTCCTGGAATGAATTCAGTTACGGCAAATGTCGAACTAACTCGTGTGTAATATCTCCAAGTATCTGACCAACCATAGACCCATACGTCACCGTTTGGATCGACAAATGGAGCAAATGCTGCGTCATCGAGAATTCCGCCAATGTATGTTGATCGAATGACTGAACTTGCTGTACTGTCAAGAATCAACAACCAAGCATCATTTGTTGATGCTTCTGGAACAGTCGGGAAAACATATGCTGGTCGAATTGGGTTTACGAGGGGAATAGATCCCGCATTTAGATTTGCGTCTGGAACGACTGGGTCACCAGGGGCACCCAATAGCAATGTAGAAACGCTGACAACACCAGTGATATAGGCATTTCCAGCAGTATCAACTCCAATACCGGAAGCATTGATTACGCCTCGGTTTCGAATATTTGATGAATAGAGGATTTGGCTACCGTCAGCCTTGATCTTCGTTACCGTAATATAATTTTCGCCGCTTTGGTAGATTTCACCAAAGACGCCGGAAGTTCTCGGGAAGTCAAAAGAAGCTGATCGACCAAGCACATAAACGTTGCCTTGTGGGTCAGTAGCGATTGTGCTTCCACCTACATCGGTTTGGTTACCGGTGTGAGTTTTAAATCGTCCTTCAGTAATATCGTTATCAGCTCCACCAACGAGACCTGACCAGACCATGAGTCCAGAAGAGTTGAATTTTCGAACCCAAATATCTGCTTGTCGTTGAAGTCGACCGTTAAGCCAGACTCCAACAGTTGTCGTAAAGATTGGCGAGCCAGCAGCCGTATCAGTGTTACCTGAAGCGATTAGTGCGCCAGACAAGAAGAAGTTGCCAGTATTGTCAAAGGCTCCTCCAGTCAAAGTCGTTGATGTTGGTTGACCGTTTGAAGGACTAACCGATGTTGGGAATCCAGATGATGCACCGATAACTGAAAAACCAGTTGTCTCGTCGTAATCAACGGTGCCATAGAAGCTTCCGCTGTTTGCACCAGTTACGATTCCAGTTGCACCGTTTGCTGCGTTACACAATCCTGTCATCATCATTCGAACGGTTGCTCCAGGCGCGATACTCGAATCTGGTCTCATTGAGAATGATGTAATTGCGGTTACGTTTGGAGAACCAGTTGGACCACCGAATCGGAAGAAAACTGGGTTACCAAGCAACAATGGGGTTAGAACCGTCGTTGGATCAAGCTTAAATCGCATCATCCACATATTGCCAGCAGCCGAATTTCCGGCGATGGTTGTAGATGTGGTTGAACCAACTACCCAAATGTTACCAAGTGGGTCGAGCTTAACGAAGTTGCCTTGCTCGTTACCAGTTCCTGGAATCAATGCTGAATAGTCGTGGACATAAACGTCGCCAGTCAGTCGAGACACGAATGCATCTCGGCCGCCTTGGATATTGAATCCAAAAGGACCATACAATACAGGATAGATGGATGATCTTGTGTAACCAGTAAGGTAAACGTTGCCAGTCGCATCTGCGGCCACGCCACGGACTTCATCAAAGCCTTGATCGCCGCCGTAGTAGGTGCCATAGACTAGAGGGTCAATAACAAGGTCTTTGCTCTTATCGTAGGATCCAACGTTGAACCCAACGTGAGTAGCATCAATCTGCTTGAAGCTAACTGGAACCGATACCTTTTTGCCGTCAATTGTTTGATAGGCGAAGAGTCCTTCTTGGAACCGATCACCTAAAACAGTTTCGACTTGTATTTTCGTGTTCGAAACTACTTTGGCAGCGGCACCTTTGAATGCAAATTTGATATCACTTGCATCAGCACCTGGCCGAACAATGAAATCGTAACGAGGGGCTTTTCCGTCAAAGTAAGCAACCGCATCAATGTTGTCATAGACGCCATTTAATTTGACTTGACGATACTTTCGGGCAACGGGATTACCGTTCTTACCCATGTATTGCTTCACACCGGCTTCATCAGTTCCGACTGCTGTGAACGGCTTAGCACCGTCAAACAACATTCCGACCGTATGACCGGCGAATTTCTGGTTTCCTTTATCTGCGGCGGTTCGCTGATATTGAAAAACGAAGCCTTCTTTTGAAACCCAAAAGTCCATTCCTGCCGAATGTCCGGCAAAAAGGGCTTTGGAATTCCATTGACCAACATTTTGTTCAAATGTAGATGGTCGGGCTTTTAACATTGATTGGCCAGCTTCAGGCGTTTTCGTTTGCGAATTTGCAAACGAAGCAACTCCTATAGCCAAGGCACCGAGCCAAATACGACTGCAGATTGATTTAGACATAGACACTAAAAAGACACCTCTAACATGCATCCAAAAGCTAGTTTGAGCGACGCCAAAAAGACGCTCGCAATCGCACTAGCTTTGCCATTATATTGCAGAACTCGCGATTAAGCTAGTCCTAACAGCAATTCAGGACGAACTTCGCATAAGAAATGTTTCCTCCCCCGTAAATTTTCTTGGGCAGAATTACGGGTTTTATGGCATGTATCCATTCAGATGTTTTGGAAAAAAGCTTCCGAATGGGCGAATATTACGCCAAATAGCCCTTCAGCGATCCGTTTTGGCGTTGCTGCCACAAAAGGATTTGAGAAGCTTGTCATTGTTCCCAATGATCCAAATTCATTAGCCTTTCTTGAGAAGATTGAATCGCTCTCATCGGAGGCGTGTGGACCCGATTTAGTTCCTTCTCACGTTGAAGAAATAGCTAGCGACCTTGACGCGACAGTCCTTAAATTTGGTCGGGATCAGCGGCGAGCTATTGAAGACAGTATCGGACAAGTTTATGAAGGCTTGCGAGAGATCTTACAATCTTTAGAAGGTGCCATCGCGTCAAGCGAAAAGCTCGGCTCAGAAACGGAGGATTGTTCAGCCAGGCTGTTGAACTTGCAAAAAGCGAAGAATTACGATGAAGTGGTGACGGGACTCAAAAAAGAAATTGCGAGTCTCAATACGGCGGTCTCTCGACACCGAGATGATGCAAAGCTGATACGGGAAATCGCTTCAAACCATGTTGAAGAGCTCAGAACGAAGTTGAAGGTTGCGGAAAAAGCGGTTAAGACTGATCCGCTCACCAAACTCGGTAATCGAAATGCATTCGATCTTCAATTATCGTTTGCGATTTCTAAAGTTGCTCAAGGAGAAGTCTATAGTCTAGCGATTGTTGATATTGATCGCTTTAAAGCGATCAATGATAACTTCGGTCACCTTTGTGGCGACGCAGCCCTGATCGAAATTGCCAAACAGCTTTCAGAAACTTTTGCTCAAGCTGGATCTTCAGTTGTTCGGTTTGGCGGCGACGAATTTGCCGTTCTCTACAAGGGCACCCAATTGCAGTTGGAAGCCAAACTTGAGCGGGTCAATACCATTTTGGGCAAGTCTGCCTTTCAATACAAAGATTCAAAAGTCGACCTCCATGCCAGCTTCGGTACAGTTCAACTTTCCCATACCCATTCGCCGGAATCTGCGTTTGCAGACGCGGACGCAGCAATGTATCAGGTTAAAAAAGCAAAGCGAGTTGCCTAGCTGGACTCTTCTATGGCATTAAGAGCCGCAATTTGCTGATTTGCTTTGCGTAGCCGATCACACAACAGTGAACTTAGATTAACTAAAGCACGCACCGCCATGTCTGATTCGGCTCTAAACAAGTCTCTGAGGGGTTCCTCAGCCATAATCAACACTTTACAATTACCTTGGGCTACCACGGTAGATGATCTTCGTCGACGATCCAAAAATGAAACTTCGCCAAACGGCATATTTGGCTTTATATAAGCAATAGGATCGCCAGTTACAGTTAGGATTTCGGCTTTACCTTCGGCGAGAATCATGAGATCCGCAGAAGGATCATCTTCTTTGACAATAAACGAACCGTCGGCAAATTCTTTGATCGTAGAGATGCCGGCAATTTTCGTGACGAATTCGTCCGTAAATCCCTTCGCGAGGTAGCTGCTTGCAATGATCGATTTTAAATCCATGAGCAACTCATTATAGTTCTCTGTAACCACCATTTTTAGATAGACTGCAAAAATGGCGTTTGGGATCGTGTTCCAGGGCAAAGGTCTTATTGAGATCAATGAATTCGAATTGGGCGAATTGTCCCCTGATCACATTCATATTCAAACTAGAACATCTCTCATCAGCACTGGTACCGAAGGAATATGCCTCAATCGTCTATTTGACCCTGGAACGCACTTTGACCGGTGGGTCCAATATCCTTTCAAGACTGGCTACTGTGTGGTTGCCGACGTTGTGGCGGTTGGAAGTCAAGTTCAGGGCTTTAAAGTTGGAGATCGGGTTTTCACCAGAGTTGTTCATGCATCGGAACACCACGTCAAGACGGATCGAGTGAGCAAGATACCGGCGGAGGTCTCGGATGAACAAGCCCAATGGTGCGCGCTAGCGATGATTGGGTCGATGATCCTTCATGCGGGAGATATTCGCCTTCAGGATGAAGTTGCCATTGTTGGTGCCGGACCAGTTGGTCAGATGGCAGTGAGGTGGCTTCTGGCGGCCGGTTGTAAAGTTACCGTGTGTGATACAGTTCAGATGCGACTAGATATGGCAAGCTTGGCGGGGCCTTGTCATCCTTTTTTGGGTTCGGTCGACGCTTTTGGAACTCATGTTGAAAAGGTATTCGGGGGCAAACCAAGAGTCGTTATTGACTGCACGGGAAATGCCACGGTTTTTGAAAGAGCCCTTTCGATCCCTCGGAATTACGGAGTTGTGGTTTTGCTCGGTGACACCGGTACTCCTGCCAACCAGCACTTGACACCTGACGTTTTGACTCGCGGGGTTCGAGTTCATGGATGCCATATTAGCCATGAGACTCCTGATTGGCATGAGCTTAAGATTCACCAACGCTTTTTTGATCTCGCTCAGTCGGGCCGGATTTCAGTTGACGGCCTCAACACACATCGGTTTTTGCCACGGGAAGCACAAGCGGCTTATCGGTTAACCACTGATCGGCGGTCCGAGACAATGGGAATCTGGTTCGATTGGAGAACAGGTTAGAGGGAAATCACTTAAATTCCCTTTAGAATTTCTCGATAAATCGGTGACCTTGATTCAACAACCGAGTTCGACTTATGCGTGTCTTACCGACTGTTCCTATCAACAAATGATTTAGGTAGTTGGACTGGTGCCCGGAATTAGGACCCAAACCAAAGGACTCAAGCTGGGCAAGACGCCAAGACCCCTAAACGTTCATTGATCTCATGCCGGGCGAGACGCCCAGACTCCTAAACCTTTGCCGGGACTTTGAATTGCTCAACGTGCTTGAGGCAGCAGGCTCTTACTCGCGCGCGAATACGATTAATGTACTTTGCTCGTTCGGTGACGCTTACCGCTCCACGGGCGTCAAGAAGATTAAAGACATGGGAACACTTGAGAGCGAGATCGAGCGCTGGATAAACGAGGGCGGCGGGCCCAGAGCCTTTTGGCGGCAATGCTTTTTCGCCCCCAGGATTGGCTGATGTAAGGATTCCCTGTTTTGAATCCCAGAAGACTTCAGTCTCTATTACTCGCTTTGACTCTTCTTCGTACATATCGAACATCTTAAGAAGCATGTCGGTCGATGAAACTTCGAAGTTGTAAACGTTGTCTTGAAGCTCTAATTGGTAGTCAACATCGAAGTACTTGAGATCGTCGCTCCATTGAAGATCTTTCCAGAAGGATTGCTGATTATTGAGCATCAAACACAGTCTCTCTGGGCCGTAGGTTATTTCGGCGCAAACAGGATTACATTCAATTCCACCCATCTGTTGGAAGAAGGTGAACTGGGTGATTTCGGCACCATTGATCCAAACTTCCCAACCTACTCCACTTGCCCCGGCGGCTTGGCTCTCCCAGTCGTCTTCAACGAATCGAATGTCGTTCTTCGTGGTATCAATTCCGATTGCATCGAGCGAACCCAAATAAAGGTCAACGATGTTGGATGGTGACGGTTTCATGATCACCTGATATTGGTAGTATCTTTGGCTTCTTTGGGGGTTGAGCGTATATCGACCATCTGCGGGTCGTCGCGATGGTTGGATGTAGGCGACGTTCCAATCTTCGGGGCCGAGCACCCGGAGAGTTGTCGCAGGATGCATGGTTCCGGCACCGACCTCAACATCGTAGGATTGCAAAATTGCGCACCCTTGGCTTGCCCAGTACTCATTCAGGCGTCGGATCAGTTCTTGAAACGTCATGCCTCTCTATTTTGGCATGAATGACCGATTTACTTTGCGTCCAAGTTGGATTCCGTCTGCCCCGCTTGACCAAGAACCAAGCCCTTGACAGGAAAGGACATGAACCCAACCGCCTTGATTCTCCTTCAATTCGATCATACGTGGGGACCTCTTTGTCCAATGACCTTTCGTTTTTCCGCACAAATATGTTCCGTTTGAGAAAATCTCCATTTTCATTGGGGTGTAGAACATTCCGACCCTAGCATTGTATTTCCCTACAATGCTTTCAGCAATTTCTGCATCATTAGGCAAAACCACGCTTGGCCTCGTGCGAAATACTATTGGCGAGTTTCGTTTTGGAATTTTCATATCATATTTTGAGGCAACAATGACGCCGATGAAACATCCAACCGTTGCTGACCACAACATGCCATTGGCGAATCTCATAAAAAACAAAAACAAGAAGCTTCGACCTAAGTTCCAATTTCCGGTAACTCTTCATTCGGCTTTGACGTTTCAGACTCCTCAACAGATTTGCTGAGTCGTAAAACCGTCATTCGAACGATTCCCATTCCCAGAACGACAAACAAGATGGCAATAACCCACTCCATTTGCTTCATTCTCGAGTAGATGCCGGGCGAGATGTAGGTTGGTCTCGGTGACTGAGTCAAACCG
>JBAXBU010000034.1:0-31010 GCA_037141835.1 Armatimonadota bacterium
CTGAAGTAGCCTAGCAGCTCGCATGTTGACTTCCGAATTCGGGTCCTGACTTGGAATTCTGATCGTTGCTATTGGTCGGTTATTCGCAACCAATGTACATGTTTCCGATTGTTGGCTGGTTCCAAAAGCGAATGCAACGAACAATCCAACTAAGCTCATGGCTCAACTTTACCTAGAAGGGTTCCAGATACGAGAACGAACAACGCTCAATTCTGATAAGATAGTTTCAAGTCAATGAAGACACTTGCCATCGCCCTTTTGCTCACACTTTCTTGCTTAGGCGTGGCAGATGATTCTCCCGGACACTCGTCCCATGGCAGTGCCTTTGATTCAGGCATGCGAACGAAGCCATGGCTAATTCCTGGCGTGGGAAATGCTCCTTTTACGGTTTCTTCGAAGAACAAAGAAGTCCAACAATGGTTTGACCAAGGAAATGCTCTTTTGCATTCGTTTTGGTTTGAAGAGGCAGAGCGGTCTTTTCGCTGGTGTTTGAAGTTAGATCCGGACTGTGCAATGGCCTATTTGGGATTAGCTCGATGCGGATTTACATGGTTTACTCTTGGGGGAGGTGGCTCTTACAACGAGAAGGATTTTGGGCGTTATAAGACCTTTCTCAAAGAAGCAGTTAAGCGAGCAGGGGCTGTAACAGAACAAGAACGTATGCACATTGAGGCTTGGGATGCTGCAGTCACTAAGGGAGGACAAAAGACCCTGGTTGAAAAACTCAAGCTCGTCCTCGTTAAGTATCCCGAGGATATTGAAGCCAAGGCTCTCATCGCACTCTTCAATATTGGTCAAGGAAAGCCGGAAGATAACGAAAATTTCGTTCAGCAAGTTCTGGCAAAGAATCCGATGCATCCTGGAGCCCTTCATGCCAGCATTCACAACTGGGATGACAAGGAGTCCCTTCGAGCAATCAAGGCGTGTGAGTTGTACGGAAAGGCGGCTCCCGGTGTTGGGCATGCTCTCCATATGCCTGGGCATATCTACAGCAAGATTGGGATGTGGCACGAGGCTGCTATTGCGATGGATTCGGCAACTCGAACTGAGTTGAAGTACATGAATGATCGGTTGGCTTTGCCGTTCGAGGCTTGGAATTTCCCTCACAACCGCAATTACCTTTGTTACATTCAGGAACAACTTGGAATGGCCAATGCGTCGATCCAAGGTGCCCGGGATTTGCTGAGCACTCCTCGAGATCCAGATTTTAACTCAGATGATGCGAAGCGGGGAAGTTTGTTGTCGCCTGGACGACAAGCCCTTCAGCGAGCCTTAATCAAGTTTGAACGCTGGAAAGAGATCATGACTCCTGGTTACGTCGATTGGGATACTCGCGATAAGAGTAGTCGAACGACAAAGATTTATGTTGAGACCTTGGCATTGACTGGCTTAGGCAGGCTTGATGAGGCAAGATCTCACTTGCTCGAGCTTGAGGATTTGGTAGGAGAAAACAAGAAGACTTCGACGATTGTTAATCTTGCCAAGGGAACGCTTTATCTTGCCGACAACAAGGTCGAGGAAGGTGAAAAGCTTCTTATTGCCGCGGATGAGCAAGAGCAAAAGAACAGAAAGAGCGGTTTTTACGCCAACGATCCACCGACTCAAGCTTGGCCAATTTCCCGGCTCCTCGGTGATCATTTCTTAAAGCGCGGTTACTTTAAGACAGCCATTACCTATTATGAGCGGGCTTTGGAATATGAACAAAATGATGGTTTTTCATTGTCTGGCTTGGTTATGGCAAATGAAGCTCTGAACTTGAAAACGGTGGCGGAGCGGTATGCGGGAAGGTTGGCTTATGTTTGGTCTAACGCCGATCCTGGCTTGCCCTGGGTCGAACGGGTCAGGAAGTTGTATCCAAATCCATCACCAATTGCTTACACTCCGGCTGTAGAACGAACTTATATCCCGGCTGAGCTTAAATCATTCGGACCAAGTAATTGGGAGCCATTTGCTGCGCCTGAACTAAACGTCTTAAACGTCGATGGAAAACGAGTTCGCTTGAATGATTATCGAGGAAAGAATGTTCTCTTGGTGTTCTTCTTGGGCGAAGCGTGTGTTCACTGTGTTGGCCAACTAAAGTCGATCAATGACAAGATGCCCGATTTTCAGGCTCAGAACACGGTGGTCCTTGGGGTCTGTAGCCAGACGCCAGCCGTATTGAAGAAGTCTTTGATTTTGAATCCGGTTAAGGTGACTTTTCTCAGTGACAACAACCACGAGAATGCCCGGCGATTTTCATCCTATGATGACTTTGAAAATATCGAGCTTCACTCAACCATTCTAGTTGATAAGCAAGGCAAAGTGAGATGGAAAAGAACAGGGGGTGACCCATTCATGAACATAGATTTCCTTCTTGGAGAGATCAAGCGCCTTAACGCACAATCCTAGTTCTTAGATTCGGAGCCTTCATGTTTTTGGCGTTTCGAACAGCCAACACAGGATCGCGCGAGATGTTGGATATTGCTAATTTTGTGGAAGTGAAGTTAGACACATCGTCAAGAACTATAGCCGGTCGATAGTCTGGTTTTGCAATGCCAAACGAGCAATCGCTAACTTTGATTCCTTTTGCATGACGGACAAAAAGCCCCCAAGCCGGTAGTTCGCCAAACATATTGAACTCTGGATAGTGTTCGGCATACTCGGGAATTTTTGACAGGGCAGTGACCGGGGAATTGGCGATCTTCGGTGATCCTCCGCCGGGGTAATGAATCTTGATTCGCTCCAGCCTTACGCCTTCAATGGGGAACTCTTTGTGACCCATGATTGAAGACGGCATGACGTTATGCGGAGTGGCAATATCAGGACCTTTGAAAGCGTATCCAAGATCGGGCTGGATTGCCGGAACTTGGACATCTAGGTCATGGAGGTAGATGTTTTTTACCCTCCCAACTGGTGCCTTTACCGTTCGATGCCCAAGGCGAATGAAAAAGGCATTTCCGGTATTCACGGCTTTAATGTTTCCCACTTCGATGTTATCAAGAATTGCTCCGTCGACTGATTCCAGGGCGATTACGGATCGAAAGGTGTCCCGGACTTGGCAATTGTCGATGGTGATGTTTTTAAACCCTCCGTGACTCGATGTTCCAAATTTAAAAGCACTGGCACTACTTCGAACCCGGCATTTTGCAATGTCGATATTCTCGCAGCGAGATTTTGGATTGTCGGACTTGAGGCAGATCCCGTCGTCGCAGGCATCAATGTCGCAGTCGAAAACTTTGACATTCTTGCAGTCGAGGAGATCGATTCCATCGTTGTTCCAATAGGATTTGCTGTCGACTTTGACTTTAAACATCCAGAGATCTTCGCACTCTCGGTAAGTCTGGACCCAGCAACACGAGTTCTTGATCGTGACTCCGGATACCCTTACTCCCTTGCAATAATTCATCTCGATGATTTCAGGACGATCTAGTTCACTGGGTCTCCATCCTTTGGGTGGAATCTTGACTTCTCCGGTATCGACAAGATGAAGAATGTCTTGGGCAAGCTCTGCGCCTTGACCATCGATGGTCCCCGTACCAGTGATTTTTACGTCGTTGACTTTGTTTGCCGAGATAAGGGTGTACCAAATGACCTTTTGATAATCTCTCCTTTTGGTGCTTCCGAGGAGTACGGCTTGGTCTTCAAGGTGGAGCTCTACATGGGATCGAAGGTGAATTGTGCCCGTCAAGAACTTTCCGTTAGGAACATTGACGATGCCACCCTCCTTTCCGGCCTCATCAATAGCCGCTTGAATGGATTTCGAATTCATCGTGGTCCCGTCACCAATCGCCCCAAAGTTTCTGATGTCGAAAGTTTGTTTGCCCAGGATCAATACCAATGCCAAGCCATTCATTTGGGATAGCATAGCCTAACTTGAACTGCGCAGGGGCAATTTCACATCTAGTCCGGTTAAACTCATCGAATGCTTTCAGAGCCACTTCAATCATCCTACGATGCCGTTGTGGTGGGAAGTGGGCACAACGGTTTGGTCGCGGCTGCTTATTTAGCTAAGGCAGGGAAGTCGGTTCTGGTGTTGGAAAGAAACGACACTTTGGGTGGAGCAACTGCATCTCAGCAAGTATTTCCTGATTACGACGCATGGCTTTCTCGCTACTCCTATTTGATTTCTCTTTTCCCGAAGAAAATAGTGGATGACCTCGGTCTTACGTTCCAGACGGTACAACGTAAAACGGCCTCATTTACTCCATATGATGGAGACGGAGGATTGGTGATTTCTAACGTTGATGAGGGCCGATCACGGGATTCAATGAGGGAAATGACTGGAAGCGATGAAGCTTGGTCGAGCTACCAGCGTTTAATGGAGTTGGAGGCAGTAATTGCCAAGAGGGTTTGGCCAACACTTCTTAAACCGCTCAAATCGAAGACTGAATTTGCTGCAGGAATGACTACTCCCCTAGAGTTAGAAGCCTGGAAGTCATTCGTGGAAGAACCGTTAGGGAAAGTTTTGGAGCGATATGCCGAACACGACGCCTTACGAGGACTGCTGATGACAGATGGCAAAATTGGCGTGTTTACTCATCCACACGATCCGAGTCTAATTCAGAACCGCTGCTTTCTTTATCATATTATTGGTAATGGTGACGGAGAGTGGCGAGTTCCGGTCGGTGGGATGCGCTCTCTGGTTAATTCCTTGGTCGAATCTTGCAAAAGTTCTGGTGTCGAGTTCAAGACATCATCGACAGTTTCTCATGTTGAACTTGGCACTGATCTACATGCGATAAGTTTTGATTCAGACGGAAAGAATTCAAGTGTTCAAGCTACTCATGTACTCATCAATGCTGGTCCAAAAACGTTTGCCAAGTTGTTTGGGCAGACCTGGGAACCACAGGCAAATGACGAAGGCTCAGTAGTTAAGATAAATATGCTCTTGAAGAGACTTCCGAAGGTTAGAGCCAAAGGAGTAAGTTCAGAAGAAGCATTTGCAGGTTCTTTTCACATTAATGAAGGATATGAGCAAATGCTAAGAAGTTACGGCAAAGCTAAGGATGGTGAAGTCCCAAATCCGGCACCGGGAGAGATGTATTGCCATACTTTGACTGATCCTTCAATTCTCAGTCCGGAATTGCAGGCACAAGGGTTTCAGACGCTAACCTTGTTCGGGCT
The DNA here is from genome assembly GCA_037141835.1 of Armatimonadota bacterium. GTDB lineage: Bacteria > Armatimonadota > Fimbriimonadia > Fimbriimonadales > Fimbriimonadaceae > Fimbriimonas. Next base: position 5,104 of record JBAXBU010000034.1, read on the forward strand.
AGATATGCCATATCGCTTGTTTGAAACAGATCAAGATGCGAAGCGAGAGATAGTTAAGCAGCTTTACCTTGATGGTCTCGACCGAATTTGCGACGAGTCGTTTCTTGACTGCCTAGCTTTGGATAAAGAAGGTAAACCATGTATTGAAATCAAGACGCCCCAGGACCTTGAAAAGGAAGTTGATCTTGATCTTGGAAATATCTTTCATAACCAATTGTCTTGGCCATTTGCGGAGGAAGCGGAAGAGACTGGCGCATGGGGCGTTGAAACGGCGTTTCCAAGGGTTTATCGTGCAGGTTCGTCGGCAAAACGTGGGGGTGCTGTGAGTGGCATCCCGGGACATAATGCGGCAATGAGCGTATTAAAAATAAGTCAATGAAAGTACTTGGAATTCATCATGTTACGGCGGTTAGCGCCAAAATCGTGGAAAATTTGGCGTTTTATACTGGCGTCCTTGGGATGCGGTTGGTTAAGAAGAGCGTTAATCAGGATGATGTTTCGGCGTACCACCTGTTTTACGCAGACGAAGTCGGCTCTCCTGGTTCCGACCTTACATTTTTTGATTGGCCAAGTATCCAGCCAAACCAACCTGGCCCTATGACTGTTGGTTTGACGACCCTCAGGGTTCCCGGGGGGAGTCTTGGCTGGTGGTCTAATCGACTCGAGGAAAGTGGCGTGGTCTTTGAGCGTGATACCGATGATGCTGGTAGAGAGCGCCTTACTTTTGCTGATGGCGAAGGGCAACATCTTGCATTAATCGATTCGGCAGGATTGGCTTATGATGTCGTGCCATGGACAAAGAATGTTCCTGTTGAAGTTGCAATTCGAGGAATCCATGGCGTGGACCTAGAAAGTCGAAATCCGGATTCAACCCGTAAAGTTTTGACCGATATTCTTGGCTATGAGGATGTTGACGGGACGCGATTTGTTGTGAATGGAGACAACTATTCCTCAGAACTTATTGTTCGGGATCCGTATAATACTGGATTTGGTCAAGTTGGAGCTGGCGGGGTTCACCATGTCGCGTTCCGAGTTCAAAATGATGAGGAATTGTTGGCGTTTAAGCAGAAAATTGAATCGTTCGGTATACGAACGTCAGGATATGTGGATCGCTTCTATTTCCATAGTCTTTATTTCCGTGAGCCAGGCGGTGTGTTGTTTGAATTGGCAACTGACGGTCCGGGATTTGCAAGTGATGAGGACCCTAGCCACTTGGGAGAAGGCATTGCCTTGCCTCCATTTTTGGAACCGCAGCGAGCAGCCATAGTTAAGAATTTGAAGCCATTGCCCGACCCTGCCTATATGGAGTAATACAGTCCGCCAATAGCTCATAAGTCCTATAGGGTTTTCGCGAATTCGGTACCCAGTGGCAAATTAGTCGTCTAAAATTGTGATTAGGTTCAAAAAACTAGGTCAATCATGAAAATTAGATTACTTTCGACGCTTGCAACGGTGGTTACCGTAACTGGAATCGCCAATGCCCATTATCGAGCCGACGCTCGAGTTATCACAATGGTTCGGGACAACTCAGGAGTTCCGATTCAAGGGGCTTCACTGAAGTTTTTCGGTCCATTTGGGGTTGCCAATCGCCGGTCAGAAATGTCGACATTTACGGGACGAAATGGCGAGTCAGACAAAATGATGTCGCCCGGAAGATACTTGGTCATTGCTTCACATAACGAGCGCGGTATAGATTCTCGAACGTTTGATGTAAGCAATCGAGGAGCAGTGACTTCTCTGGATCTAAAGCTCCGAACTACTCGACGCCCAACGATTCAGTTCGTGGTGATGAGTGATGATCGAAACGAGCCAGTTTCAAATGCAAACATTGAAGTCGTTAATCGTGAAACAGGGAGGCGCGACACTTTGCGTTCGAGTGGTAGCGGATTGACCACCTATGAACTCGCAAATCGATCAACCGGTGGTAGGTTCGATGTTCGGATTTCGAGCCCTGACTTTGATACGACGAATATGAATGTAAGCTTTTCGGCTAATACTGATACGGCTAGTTCGGTTGCATACGTTCAGTTGAGGAGAAAAACTGGTCTGGGCGGAGGTCCCAATTCTTCTAATCAATCAAAAGATCAACCTAAGATTGATGGCGTTATTCGATTAACAAACAAGGATCGAATCGAGGCCGGTGATGTTGTTCCGATTAATATCGGTCTTTACTTGTCAAAAGGATTTTTCGAGCGGTCTCAGTGCATTTCTACTGTAACTGTCACTGGACCGGATGGCGGAGGCCTGTTAAGTGATGTAAGGACAATCAAATTTGTTCTGAACGAATACACCATGACAACGTACGACATTTCTGCCAGAATGCCAGGAACCTATACTGTCACGGTTAAAGCAGCTATGTCCAACGGCTCACGAGACCAGGATAGTCGCTGGGACGGAAAGTTCACTTTCAATGTTCATGGGCAATCCGGAAGTAACAAAACTTCAAGCATGTTTTTGGATCGAGGAAGCTACCTCGGAAACTCGGATATTGAAATGGACAACAAGGACATTAAGGCGCACGTGTTGTCATTGTCGGTATCAAAAGGCTCAAGAAATTTGGATACGATAAAGGGCTGGCTTTCTCCGAAGGCTGGTTCAGGATTTCATATGTTGTTTGAGGGTTCATTTGACCAGTCAAACGGCCGGCTCGATGCCAAAGGCACCATGACAGACCGGAATGACAAGCGATGGGATATTCGCCTTACAGGTTCACGAGACCGAGCGGGAAGAATGGCAATCAAACTCTCAGTTCGAGCCTTGGATAATTCTTACAATCGAACGTTTAACTACACGTTAGCAAAGCAGTAAGGCTAAATGCAAAAAAGCCCTTGGAAACAATCCAGGGGCTTTCTTGTCTATTTTGATCCTAGCTAGTTGACCTTAGCCAGGTCCTCTGCAAACTTATCAGCAAGGGCGGTGAGCGGTTCACGGGTCATGTTTGTATTAGAGACGGTGATCGCAAATTCCCTGTCTTTACCTATCAGCCATATGCTGACCGTTCCGTGATTAGTGTCATTGGGGTTTCTATATGCGAAGAATCTTGCTACATTGTATTTACTTGCAGTCCAGCCTCGAGAGACAAACGGCGCGTATTGCATGCTCTCGCTCATATATTCTTTCCAAACTTCCAATTTCTTAGTGGTTTCTTCTGGGGCACCTTTCGTGACGAAGCTCGTCAATTCGGCTTTAGTTGAATTTTCGGTTTGGAGCACCCATCTTGAAAAGTGTAAATCACCCGGAGGGTGGTCATCAATAGTCCAGCCTGCGGGAACGTTGAGAGTCTGATCAGGACCAGCCGGTTTTCCGCAGCCGACTCCAAATGAGCAAATAACGAGTAAACCAATTAATGAAAAATATTTTCTAACCATTGTTAACCTTCTAAGCAAGATTTGTACCTTTAAGTTACGTTCTATTTTGACGGAAATCCTCCATCTGGATTTTTCTTCATAAATTCTTCGACGCTAGACTCACCAACTTTGATTAGGTCGTCTCTGTCCATCGTTTCACTGGCAATATTGAACTCAAGAGTGCACTTTGGCGAAAAGGCCGTGATCGTGGTCTCTCCATGTTGTTCATCTATGAATCCAATAAACGATCTTCTGAGCGTAAAGTTCCCAATTTTCCATTCACGCGTGAGATCGGGTTGCTTCTTTCGGGATGATTCATAGACGGTCATGGCGGACTTCGAAAACTCCGGTGCCTCGTTTTTGCCAGCACACGACAGCATGATTTTTAGACCCTTGTCTTTTTAGTTAAAGAGCCAAATCGAAGACTTTTGATCTCCAACACCGTGGGAGATTTTTTCCCAATTGTCCGATGGAAGCACAAAATGGAAGTCGTAAGCAGCACCCTTTTGCGAAGATGCAATGCTGGCAACGGCATGCATACTTTCTTGCATTTTGGAAAATTGTTTCTTACGCTCCGAAGTTTGAGTTGTCGAATTGGAAAAATTTGGAACCTCATTCGCGCTATTTGGGTTTTGAATTTGAGCTGAGTTATTTTCTGTAGGACCTGATCTTTCGGGTTCGCGACAGCCGGAGCATATCAGCGTGCAACTGACCAAAAAAGCTGCACAGTTTTGTTTATTCATGATTCTATTTTGTCCGCGATAAGCCATTTGAATAACCCCGGAAAATTCCCAGTTACTTGGTTTTTGCTCCACCGGTTGGGTTTTTGTCAAAGAAGGCGTCGATTGAGGAGTCTGCCTGCTTCACAATGTCTTCAGTCTTGGAACCAGCTGGGAATGTGAAGTTTAGCCGGACTTTGCAGGTCTCGGAAATGCACCAAGTCGAAACTGAATTTGCACTTGGATTTGTGTATCGACTGATCGAAAACCCGTTCTTAATCCATTCTCGAGAGTTTGTGTTGTTGGCTGCGATACCCTGGGCGAACTCGGTTTCGCTTTTCTTCACAAGATCAACCGCGTTTGCTCCCTTTGCAGGTAATCCGATGCTCGTGACGTCAAGTTCCCATGAATTTGAACTTGACTTGAACTTCGCTAAAGTATATGTCTCGTCTCCACTAGTCGGCTGTGCCTCAACCCAGTCAGATGTAGGGGGAGAAAATGAGAAGCTTTTGACAATTCTTTTTTCGGATGCTTTCGACTCACTCGCTTTAGACTTTTTGGCATCAGGGAAAGCTTTTGTTTGTGCGGGCCCATCGGAATCTATCTGGGAATGCTTGTCAGCGACCGGCGAGTTCGAATCCGGATTTCCCTTATTGCCACAACCTATGAGGAACAGTCCAAAAACCAAACCTATTTGAACTTGCCAAGCCTTGATACCTTGAAACACACTTGAATGTTACTCCACATGAAACTTGGGTTCAAAGGTAATATCCTTGAACCATGAAACTCATTTCTGCGGTTTCAATCTTGGTTCTTTCGAGCCTCGCCATGGCTCTTGATGAGACTTCTGATGCGAGGAAGGCTATCGAATTGCGGTTTACTCAGATTAGTAAGGCCTTTTCCGATAAGAATATTAAGTCCATAGAGTCGATCTTTGCCGATGACTTTAAAGTTAAATCTCCAGGAAAGCCAGTATCTTCCCGGTCTGACTTTTTCAAGGAATTTGAAAGTCAAATGAAGGTGATGAGTAGCGTGAAGTGGTCGCAAAAGATCAAGAAATTTACTCTTGAAAAAGGGGTTGCCTTTATCCTTATTGAGTCTGAAATGAAGACAAAAGTGGAAAGTGAGGAAGGAAAGCCTCAAGACTTTCGAATTGTCAGTAAGACAAAGAATGAGTGGGTTAAAGGCAAGCTGGGTTGGCAAATTCGGTACTCCGAATCGGTTGACTCGAAGATGTGGCTGGATGGAAAAGAGCTGAATCCCGGTGAATAGTCACTCACTATCCTCGTTTACGATTTTTGAATCAGGTGACTGAGATCTAGTACCATTTGATGGAATCCGCACAGCCTCTTGCCAAGCACTCCAAGGCTTGAGAGTTGATATGTCGGCTCTATCACTGCAGACTGCTGCCAGCCTTTCTAGCCAAGCTGATTCGGGATGGTTTGCCTTCATCGCCAATTTGATGTTTGGTGAGAAATCCCAATTTTGAGCACGGAAGTGGTTAATCATGTTCGTCCTCAGTCTATAGAGGGCAACACCTTGCTCTTCCTTTTTTCCATTCGCAAATCGACAAAAGTCGACTCGAACGAGAATTCTTTGGTTATGGCTATAACCATATCTTTTGGCTTGGTCAATGAGGTTCTGAGCTTCGTCGGGCTTTCCATTTTCGAACAGGAAAAGTCCATAAAATGCCATGGATGTGTCATCGTTTGGGCTCTTTGCCAGCGCCCTTTTATACAAAGCCTCCGCTTTCTTCTTGTCCTTCAAATATTCCAGAATGAAATTTCCGTAATTTGAAATTGTAAATCCGCCGGCGGTAGGCTCTGCCAAGGCTTGTTGATAAAGTTTCTCAGCCCTAGGGATATCGTGGAGGCTATCAGAAACGAAGATGGCATAAAGAGTCAAGAATTCTGGGGAGTGGGGAAGTTCTTTAGCAAATTGTTTGTAAGAAGCATCGCGCTCGGCGTCTGTTTTTTGAGCCCGGGAATCAAGTTCGGCCTGAGCCCAAGTAGCTCGACCTGGCATCCTTAAGGTTGGACCTTCATTAATGGGTGCGGATGTCGAAGTTTGGACTGGTTGGCTTTGGCGACAGCTAACACAAATTGGAATGAGGAGCACTGCAGCCCAATTTTTTGTTCTTACTCCCATTCGCATCATTTGAGTCGTTTTACCCTCTGCGCCATTTTGCCCATCATATTGAAAATAGGTTGAGGTTGGCAATTTAGATTTTTGATCTTGTAATGGCACGAGGAAATTTTGATCCAATTATAGTTTTTTGACTAATTCGGAACAAATCGATCTCCATTGGGTTCGAATTTAGAGGTCATAATGACACTGAATCTTAATCATGAATAAAGCCGTCTTCAGCTTCCTCACACTGCTTTGCATGATTCCTATTGTCCTTGGACAAGCGATCCCCAAGTTAGGCGATGCCGATTTCCCCACTCCAACTCCGTCGGATAGGCATAACCAAAAAGTAGCTGCAATCAAGAGTCACAACTACGAACTTTTGATGATAGGAGACAGCATTCTCCATACGGTTGGTGATGAAGGAGGCGAATGGGAACCTCTGAAAGCAGTTTGGCAAACCCATTTTGCGCCCCGAAACGCAATTAATCTAGGCTACTCCGGATACAGAACGGAAAACGTCCTTTGGAACCTTCAGAACGGTGAACTTGAATTGCAAAAATCACCAAAGGTGGCAGTCATTCTTATCGGTACGAACAATACCGATGACACCAACTATCCGACCGTTCACACCGCAGAGCAGATTTTTGATGGCACCAAAGCTATGGTGGAAACGATTCGAAAGAGGCATCCTTCCACAAAGATTCTCATTCTTAGTATCTTTCCTCGCGGTGGTTCTAGAGATGTCACGAACTTTCATCGCCGATATACCAATTCGGACCAATGTGTTGATACCTGTCGAGTTGCGGGAGAATTAACTAAGAAACTAGCGGACAATAAGCGGGTTTTTTGGCTTAACTTAAATTCAGTATTTTTTCGCCAAGATGGCACGATGAATACAGATCTGATTCCTGATTTGGTCCACCCAAATGCAGAAGGAGCGGAAGCTTGGGCCGCCGCACTGGAGCCGACTTTGGCAAAGCTAATGGGAGACAAAGTAATTAAAAGCAAACAACAGCTTGCTTATGAAAAGGCACCTTCCGATATTAAGCAGCTTGCGAATAAGCGGATCATGATTCTTGGCGACAGCATCACTCAAGATGGTCGCTATGTGAGCATGATGGAGTACTTGCTTCAGAAGCAGAATCCATTTCTTGATTTCAACATTTTTTCAGTTGGGCTAGCCAGTGAAACTGCATCAGGACTGTCCGAAATTGGACATCCATTTCCACGGCCCGATATTCGCGAGCGACTCAATCGTGCCTTAGTTGCAGTTCGTCCCGAAGTTGTAATTGCCTGCTACGGCATGAACGACGGAATCTATCAACCATTTGATGCGGCAAGGCTTAAGGCATTCCAAATTGGAATTACGTCTATGGTGAAACAGTGTCAGGCACAAGGCGCACGGTTTATTTTAGTTACGCCACCCGCCTTTGACATAACTCAGTTTGGGGACAATATTACAAAGGACGGTGAAAAGTTTGTATACGGCAAACCTTACGCCAAATATGACGATGTTCTGGCAGCATTTGCGAAGTGGGAAGTGAAGTCCCGCCCTGGTGGCGCGGAGGTAATTGACCTACACACGCCAATGGAGCTAATTTCGCGCAACGCGAAAAAGGCAAGCTTAGAGCTATTTAGAAGCGGAGATGGAATTCATCCAACTGATCTTGGTCATCTTTTAATGGCGAACATCATTTTGGATGGATTGGGAATTAAGCAACCAACTGAGGATCTGCGAGCCACCCTGCAATCTATTCAAACGAATCCTTTGTACGACCTTATTCACAAGCATCGAGCTACTCGATCAGAAGGTTGGCTCCCTTTTATCGGCTACACCAGGGGAGGGATGACAAAGACGACTGACATTATTCCTACCGAGGCTAAAGCGGCCGAGCTGCAGACCCAAATCAATCGTCTTCGCCGTGGACAGCAGTAAACAATCTACTGATTGATTTCTAGCCCACCAATTTTGCCATTGCTGTCGGTTGCGACCGCAAGCTTTAAATCAAGACTTGCGAATCGAACGTTGTAGATTCGACTCGTCAATCCATTTACTTTCGCCTCTCGGAGAAATTCAAATCTTGTAATGGCTCCAAGACTGTTCAATTTGGTTTTTGCCTCAGCTAAAAGCTCGGGAGTCAGAATCTTGTCGAAGTCTGGGGTTAACTTTGATCGATCGAACTTGCCATCTAGAACTGATTGAAGTACGTTTTAAGCTTCTTTTGTAGCAGAAGGATTCCGGTCAGCTTCAATTTGAGGCTTTACGACTTTGAGAGTGGGATCCATCATTTCCATTACTTCTTTGGAGATTCCGGCTGGATTACTAGGTCCATCCGTGTTTGTCAACACTATGACCGTCATGCCCTTCGAAGGAACTCGGCGAATATGGGAAGTAAAGCCGTGTATTCCGCCACCATGTTCGACCAGTTGTTGACCATTCAACTTACTGATGCTCCATCCAAATCCATAGTTTTGGATGGTTCCGTCGGCAAGCACCGTTGGCTCCCACATCTTGGTAAGCAATTCCTTCGGTAAGATTTTCTCGCCGTAAAGTGCATCGTCCCACTTAGCAAGGTCTAGGACAGTGCTTTCCATTGAGCAAGCCGCACAGGGCCAATCCATGTTCAAATACTGAGCATGCTCAAAACCATTCTTGCTTTGCGAGTAGCCCTGAGCGCGATAATTGACGATAGATTTTTCGCTCACGAAATAGGTGTGCGCCATCCCGAGTGGTGAGAGTATCCTTGCTTGAAGAGATTCTGCGAATGTTCTTTTGTCTAACTTTTCGATAACTAGAGCTAACAATTCGTATCCAGTGTTGTTGTAGTGCCACTTGGTACCAGGTTCGAAATCCATGGGCACATTCTCAATTTTCTTGATGATTCCCAGTGGAGTTGTTGGTTGCATTGCATCCTTCTCCATCATGCCTTCAAGCTCAGTATAGGACTTTAATCCACTGGTGTGATTGAGGAGATTCTTGATAGTCACCTTTGCCCAAGCCCTTGGCATTTCGGGCAAAACCTTTTCAATCGGATCATCAACGGTGAGTTTTCCTTCCTTCACTAATTGCATGATCATGGTAGCGGTGAACTGTTTGGTAACACTTCCGATACGGTAGACAGTCGAGGCATTTGCTTCGACATCCTGCTCGAGATTCGCATGTCCAAAGCCCTTCGCATAAACAACGTGACCTTTTTCAACAACGGCAACCGAAATTGCTGGGCTCCTTTTTTTCGAGATGAGATCAGTAAGATAACCATCAAGTTTTTTGAATCCCGCCTCATTGGTTTGGCCAAAAGCAAATCCAGCCAAAGCAGATGAAATCAAAACAACGGTATTGAATCGAGAGAATCTTAAAGGCATATTGACTTTACTGTAGCTTGCGAAATATGGTTGCTTCCAGAGTATTTTGGACTATATTGAATGAGCAAGATGGATGACCACGAATTAAGTAAGGAACTAGTATCGTTTTATACTTTGCTCGAAAATGCCTTTCCGATGAACTCCTTTGAGGTTAGTTTTGACGAATCAAATGAGAGCTATCTCAATGAAATGCGAGGCCTTTTGTTTAATGGTCAGGACTGGCGGGCCGTTGACTTTCCAGACAATGAAAATGATGCAGTGAGTCCAGCGTTTGACTTACTCCACGATTCATCGAAATTGTATTACATTGCGGCTTATATGCGTGAGGCAGCGATTGACATTTACTACCAAGCCACTTGCCTGGCCCAATTGAAGAAGTTTGCTCGGATGCCAGGCGGCTTGCTTTCTCAGATGGACGCGTATCAGCGGGAGAGTGTTGTTTGGTTCTGTGACTTGGTGGAAAATCAGATTAACAGTCTGCCAATGATGGAGAGATTGAATTATGTAGTTGATACGATGACAGCGAAGTTTCTCCGAAATTTGATTCGCAACACGATTTGGTAGTTGGCGCGTCCTACAAGTGGGGGATGAGGCGTCAATGTCTCGGGCTGCACCGAAAGTTCAGCATCATAGAATCGATTTCCGGGAGTAGGAGTTCGGGATCGGGGTCAAGTTTCTTGATCAGTTTGAATCTGTGATCCCCTCTCGTGCCGTAAACTCTTGCCTTAATGCCCACGCGGTTCACCTTGAAGGGTTCGAGAAAGAAGGTTTATGAGGAACTTGAGCAAGCTTATCTAGGAGATGAGATCGCTCCGACCGCGTTCGTGCCGGCGATTTGCCGTGGTGGTGAGATGAAGTTGTTGCGATGGGGTTTTACTCCCCAGTGGGCGAAGGAAGACTTTGGCGGAGCCATGGCGAATGTCCGTCGCGAGAAGGTGTTCTTTCAAACGTCGTTTAAAGGTCCGGTAATGAATAAGCGGTGCCTAATTCCAGCTACAGCATTTTATGAATGGCGGGAGGAAGGCGAAGAGAAGGTGAAGTATCGATTTTCCATTCCGTCCATGCCGTTGTTCTACTTCGCTGGGATTTGGGATGATTGGATTGACCCGAACGGATCAGACCTTGAATCTTGTGCGATATTAAACACTTATCCAAATTCATTGATCATCCGGTACAAGCCTCAAATGCCCTGCATCCTAAAGCCGGGAACGGAAGACGTTTGGATGGACTTCTCTATTAAAGAGAGGGAACACTTGGATTTGCTTTTGAGAGGAATTGAAGCGGAAAGATTTAAAGTCGAGAGATGCTAGGTTAGCCCTCAACGTGTAATGTCTTTTCGTTGGTATACAGGGCCGTACCCTTCGGACCACCCTTCGGTTTCCGAACATATTTCTTGAGCACGTAGTCTACGGAAACGTAGCCAGCATGCTTTTGATTGGAGTTTTGGACGGCAATTTTTGCGGCTGCAAGAAGGACTTCCTTTGGTACTTTATCGGGTTGATTATTTGTTTGGATCACAACATGGGCAGACGTATGACCCCTAACATGGAGCCAATAGTCATTGCTCTTGGCTACGCGCAAAGTTAAATAGTCATTGGATTCGGCGTTCTCGCCATAAAGGATTTTGTAGTCTTTCGGACCCAGGATATCTCTTATGCGGTGTCCATCATAAGGACGCTCAATAACTCCACCCTTGGCAATCGGTTGTTCATGGGTCCAGCGATTTTTCCTGACTTCCTCTTCAATTCCTGAGAGCAGTTGCATGGATTTTGCCTCTTTGGTCTGAAAAATCACTCCCCGAAGGTGGTTAGCGCTTTCTTCAATCCGATCAATTTGCTCGGCAACTTGATTTTGGCGACCTTTTGCACGTTTCGCTTTGTCGAAGTACCGCAAGGCATTATCTTTGGCAGAAAGTTCGGGATCTAACCTGATTGCAAGTGGATTCCCGCCGTAGTCTGTTAACTCTACGGATTCCATATCTGGCTTAACGTCATGAGCATAGGCGAGTAGGAGTTCTCCATTCCGTTGCCATCCGACGGCTTTTGCTCCAGTGTCTCGTGCCTCAATAAGACTTGCTAAAGCAACTTCACGGGCTAGTAGGACCCGATTTAGTTGGCTGAGGAGCCAACTACGTTTTGATTCAATCTCTCGCCGCTGTATCTCGATGAGATAGTAGTTTTCGAGTGCATAGCTCATTGAGGCCGCTGGCATCCAATCGGAATATTGATGAGAGAGATCAAATGGATATGCTCCCGAAGAACCCGAGAACCCCGGTTGCCACTTATCAAAACTCTTTGGCGATTGTCTTGGTACGACAGTCTTTGGAGGAAGCTTAAACTCAGCTACATCGGGAAGTTCGCGAAGAACTGGCGGGTTTTCATACTTATGTTGAGCCAAAATCGGTCGTTTTGACTTTGCCTTTCCGATCCATTGAGCAGCCCCTTGAATCGTATTATTTGCATTCACTAGGATGATGTTTGAATGCTTTCCCATAAGCTCCGCTATAAGCTTCCAATCACCAAAGTCCAATCGAAGGATTCGATCGCTTTTGGTCATGGAAACGTTTTCCAAACTGAGTCCAATAAGGTTTGTTCGTAGCGCCGTGCAAAATTGGGGTGGGTTTTGGAGGGTAGAGGACTTGCGAGTTGAAAAGTAGGCTCGAAAATACTCGGCGTGGCAAGAAATCAGAAGGAACTTAGTTTCACCCCTCGCATACAGCTCTAATACAATCGTATCATCGTTCGGTTGACGAACGCTTTGGATTTTCGCCCCTTGCATCTGCTCAATCTCGCTGCAGACGGCAGCGAGAGTTAATGCTTCGAATTGAATACGCTTCAAGATGTTATATTTCGGAATATGTCTTCTCTGGTAGAGTTGCGCTCCATGAGCAAGATTTCTGGAGTCAAATCTTCGAGAGAGACGTCTTGTTCACCATCGCTACTTGCTAGCTTTAGCCACTCATTTTGGAGAAGTTGGACCGCTTTATCAATACTTGTTTTGGGTGGAATTGTCTCGTGCAGATCAGACTTCGAGGATGACTGGCCGCTCAAGGCAACCGAATACTTATGCAAGTGATAATCTCCGTCAAAATCGACAACGAAGAACGAATCTTGTTCGGGAGTCGAACTAAGTTCAGCAAACAAAGATATCGCCAGAATTGGCGAGTAGGAGAAGTCAGCGAATGCTTTTTTGATCGGAGCGCTGACTGCGGTTACGACACGTTGGACCGTAACATCTTGTTCACTACGGGTGAAGCCTTCTTTATGGGCAAACTCCATTGCCATAACCCGTATTGACTCAATGTCAGATTGCTGTCCGAGACCCGCAAATCCCAACCGATCGTAGATTTCGAAGATTTTTTGGCTTTGCCGCCGGTATGTAAAGATTAGTATTCCAGCTTCCAAGCTAACAGCCAATACCGGTGCTCCTTTCTCAATTCGATTGAGAATGTAGGAAACGCGATTTTGCATGGCATCTTGCCAATCATATGGGTTCATCATGTTTACTTCTACGCACCAATATCAGTTCGATAGTGCATTCCTGAAAAGGTTATTTGGTTTACGGCTTGATAAGCAAGGATTCTTGCATTCTCGGCTGAATCTCCAATGGCAGATACCCCTAGAACTCTGCCTCCATTAGTTACTAATTGTCCGTTTGAAAGAGATGTTCCTGCGTGAAAGAGTTTGATATCAGTTGACAAAGGCCCAATTTTGATCGGAAGTCCCTTGTCGTAGGCACCGGGATAGCCGTCACTGGCAAGAGCGATGGTGACTGCATGATGAGCTTGAACTGGGACAGCCGTAATTTCTTCTCCTTTGGCGGCTTGCAAAAGTGCGTTGGCAAGACCTGAGCCTAGGCGACGCATCACGGTTTGGGTCTCCGGATCGCCAAATCTGACATTGTATTCAATGCATTTTGGACCATCTGACGTTGCCATGATTCCACTAAACAAGATTCCTCGGTAAGGCACCTTATCTTCGGCAAAGGCTTTGATGATTGGGGATACGATTTCGTTCTCGACCTGCACGATTATGTCGTTATTGAGCCAAGAGAGGGGTGAGTATGTCCCCATTCCACCGGTGTTTGGTCCCTGATCGTCGTCAAAAACCCTTTTATAGTCCTGGGCTACCGGAAGGCTATGGATTCCTTGGTCGCTGACAATTGTTAAAAGGCTAAATTCTCGCCCGGTGAGCCTTTCCTCTATAACCAGGGTTCTTCCCGCTTCGCCGAGCGCTTTGAGAGTGTCGATTCCCTCAATCGCCTCTTCTAGTGTCGGACAGACAATCACTCCCTTCCCAAGGGCATTACCGCTTGCCTTAATGGCAACTTGCTTTCCATCAGCGTACTGTCCCTTTACATATTCTTTAGCAGCATTACCGTCAATGAATGTCTGATATGCGGCGGTCGGAACTCCTGCACGTTGCATCATTGCTTTAGCGAATGCTTTTGATCCTTCGAGTTGAGCAGCGACAGAACTGGGACCAAAGACGAGAAATCCTTGCTCTCGAAGTGCATCGCCCAGACCTGCGATGAGGGGGTCTTCTGGACCGACCACAACTAAATCTACGTTTCGGTCTTTAGCAAGATTGAGTATTCCAGCGAAATCGTGCTGAGGAATAGGAACGCACTCAACATCTTCAGCGATGCCAACGTTTCCAGGAGCGCAAATTACATCGGCCTCTTGCGCCAGCTTCCATGCAAGAGCGTGTTCTCGTCCTCCGCCACCAATAACCAAGATTCTCACTTCATAAGTTTGGCGCATTTCTGTCTTTTGCGGTATAGAATTGATTCTTATGGCGTTTGGATTTCCGGCATATCATGAAGAAACAATTTCGAAGGTTCCACCTAGCGTCAATATAGAGCTTTCGTTGCTCAATGCATTGCGAAGTCTTGGCTGGGGACCTTCCTTTGATTCCAATGGAATAACGGCGTCAACTGGAGCAACTTCAAAGTCAATTGGTGAAAAAATCATTATCACCTTAGTTGATGGTGGAGCTACCAAGGTTCGAAGCGAGTGTGCACTGAAATCAATGTGTGCAGATTTTGGCAAAAACCAAAAGAATGTTGAGCGAATTCTCGAAGTGCTGCCGGGCCATTATGTTTCGGGCTAACTGAGTTTTGAGCTAAAAATAATGTTGAGATGCCAAATGACCTGGCACTTTCGACAGTTTTCAATTTTGGGTCTCCAACCCCGTATTTTTCGCGATGGAATAGTGTTTGGCAATAAGGCAATTGCAAACCATGAAGTCACTTTCAACAACTGCCCTGATCCTACTCGGAGCAATTGCTTCGGCTCAAACCGATGCATGGTATGCCTCTCGATTCGGATTTAATGCGCCGGCTCCCGATTTGTTTGGTTCTCAATCAGCTAACGGCTATAAGAACCTTGTTTACAATGAGGGAAACCCCACTGCTCGATTTAACAACTCGGCTGGAATGATGACCGGCGCAGGCATAGCCAAGGCTGCAACTGGTCGAACTTGGAATGATCCCGCATACCATGGATGGGCAGATACTTTTGAAATGACCGACCTGCTGCCGAAGAATACTTGGGTTCGAGTTCCGGCTAATATTCAAAACCACTTTCCTAATCCTGTGAACTCTAGTGGTCAGGTAAATCGTGATCGTAACGTTAGCGCAATTGTAGGACGAATCATGTTTAGAGGAACAAACCTTTCAAACGGTTTGAACATCCTCTGGAACATCACTCCAGGTGTCTTCCCGACAGAAACCAGTAGCGATGGATGGGCAAACATTACGACCAATCCTAGCGGTGGACCGATAGCGAACGCAATTGTAACTGGTGACCCCGCACTCAGAGACTGGTGGAGACCAAGAGACGAGTTTTTGCCTTACTTGAAAGCCCAGATTCAAACGTTTGTATGGGATGTAAACGATGCGGCGTCCAACATAACTAAGCAACGAACAACTGGAGCGATGACCGAGAACTTTATTGCTCGTATGGCATTCCAACTAGGTAATGAACCAGCTGCTGGACATCCTGGAGGCTCAGTAAATGGTCAAGTGGGGAGTTGGGATGGAGTAGGCAGAGTTCTAGAAGGGACAATGAGCACAACTGACTACCGTCCAAGGGCGGCGAACATTGTAGCAAATCAAGTACCGACTACTTTTGGGGCAAATGCCTTAACGATGCCAGCTTTTTCAATGTTCTCGGAGAGTTCAGATGCGTACCGTTTGAACTATACCAAGGGACAGATTCGTACTATTCAATGGGCAGGCAGTTCTGCTCCAGGTATCAACGAAATTGCTACTTATCAGAAAGAAATGACCGGAAAAGCTTGGGCTGCTAACTGTGGTCGAAGAGCACTTCACTTCAACTCCCCGGTTTTCCGATGGAAGTTTAATGCAAACTCGCAATATAACTCGACCAACCCTAATGACCTTCTGACTAGCACTCTAATCGATCCCGCGGCCGGCCGCTGGGAAACACCGGCAGAATATGCGAAGCGCTGGGTTGTCGAATTGGAAAAGCAAGTTGACTTGGTTTCAAGCCTTCCTATGCCGGGATCATCGAAGATAGTTGACATCACTGAGTGCTACTTTACAACTGCTCAATCCGGAGGAGTGGCGTTTATTCCAGGAATGAAATTTGCTGATGGCAGGCTACCAAACTATGCGGGAATGACACTTGATCAGGTTAGAACTATGTGTCGGTCCTATAAACAGGTAGATGGTGTCATGGTGCCCCTAGCGCAACCATTGCCTTCCAGAGAAGGCTTGCTTATTGCGATTCGAAACGAACTTTATGCTCGGGATACAGCTGGAACTCTTACTCCAAACCTTGGAAAGATATTCTGGTGGGGTGCCGGTTGGCCAGACCCCCGAACAGAAACTGGAGTCTGCATTGATGACAGAGACAATGTAATCGGCTACAACCCTTGGGGAGATCTTCGATTGACCTTGAGTGAAGTAAAGGCGATTTGGAACAAGTAACAAAAAAAGAGACCTTCCAATTGAAAGGTCTCTTTTTGATTCTTACATCATTATCCGGTTCATCAAAAATGACCGGATTTTTTGTTATCGATCAGCGATAGGGGTGTAAGTAAGATTGGTTGGGCCATCATAAATCGCCTTGGGTCGAATCAATCGATTGTTATCCAATTGTTCGATCGCGTGAGCGGTATATCCGGCGAGTCTTGCAACCACAAACAAAGGGGTGTAAAGGTCGATTGGGATTCCTAACAAGTAATAGGCATAGGCAGAAGGGAAGTCAACATTAGGGAAAATATTCTTTCTTTCCAACATCGTCTTTTCGAGGATGTCAGCAATTTCGCCATACTTTGTAATTCCCGCTTCGACTCCAAGTTCCTTGGCCACTTTGGACATATAAAAAGCTCGACTGTCGCCGTTTTTGTATTCTCGGTGACCAAATCCCATAATCTTCTTTTTGGTTGCCAAGGCATCGTCAATCCAAGCTTGTGCGTTGCTTGGTTCGCCGATCTCCAAGATCATGTGCATAGCTTCTTCGTTGGCTCCACCATGAAGGGGACCACGAAGAGTACCAATGCCGCTAACAACCCCTGAGTAGAGATCGCTTAGGGTGGCTACGGTGACTCGATTTGCGAAAGTTGAGGCGTTGAATCCGTGCTCAGCATAGAGGCAAAGGGAAGCGTCCATGACTTCAACGGTTTTTGGAATTGGATCCTTGCCGCTAAAGAGCGCTAAAAAGTTTTCTGCAATCGTATGGTTCGGGTTTGGCTTCAGGGGTGCAAGACCATTCCGAATTCTATGTCCGTTTCCAACAATTGTTGATGCCTTCGCAATGATTCGCACAGCCTTTCGGACGTTGGCATCGTGGTCGGTGCTTGGCTTGGTATAGTCTGGGTCAGCGGGTGCAAGCGCAGAGTAAGCCGTACGAACCAAATCCATTGGATGAGTGTTCTTTGGCATCGATGCCAAAATATCGTAAACATAGCTTGGTACTTCTCGTTCTGCAGAAAGAACTTTGTTGAACTCATCGAGTTCGCTTTGGTTTGGAAGCTTCTTGTAGATAAGGAGATAAGCACATTCTTCGTAGCTACCTCTTTCGGCAAGATCGTGAACGTCATATCCACGGTATTGAAGGCTACTTCGGTCACTATCAATGTCGGAAATGCTGCTTATTCCGGCAATAACACCTTCTAAACCGGGACTGTAATTTGGGTACTTTTCGGCAATGCTGTCGCTCATTCCTATGGCTCTCTAACTCAATTGTCAGTCTACCCAGTAAGCATGGGTCCTGGTTATTTGTGCGGACCTGGTGACTTTAGCCAGGAACTAGACTGCACTTTTCCTGAAACCATTTTGATCTGAATACTTTTGCCGTCAGTTTTTGATGAAAAGGCGGTGAGTGTTCCACTAAAACCTGCGAGCTTTTTCTCTTCGCCCGGCAGTTTGACATCAAAGCTTGCAATGTTTAGACCGGCAAAACGGATTTCAACTTTGGGTGGCAAGGTACTCAACATCTTGGTTAAAGGTACGCCGTTTTCCTTGACTTGCTGTTTCGGATTGTCCAAGACAACTCGTTTGCCATTTCGATAATTCATGACATGAATCATGCCTCGCTGTGGAAAGTCGAGTGTGATCACTGTGCCGGTAAATGTTGCCCACTTAACCTGACTCAAATCATTAATCAGCGGGAGAGTTCGGTAGTCCCGCATTGCTCCGTAATTATCCGGACGCAACTTACCGATCATTTTTGCATCGGAGCCATTCGGAATGACGGTAGCTCCGGGAATATTTTGGAAGGCGGTAAGCAACAAAAAGGGAACCATAGCAATTATTGTACAAGAGAATTTCTTGAATCTATTTTGATTCCACCAGGGCAAGTCGAGAAGCATTGTAGTCCAGGATCATGCGAAATTTCTCCATAAATCCCATCCCAATGTTGCCGTCTAAATATGGGCTTGCAAATCCACCTTTTGTTGTAATTTGGAATCCAACTTTTGGCTTTTCAAATTTCTTTGGACCGAATTGGAACCAATCGAGAACCCCAGTCTTACTTTCAGAAGATCCGCCGGCTCCACCAGTCATGACTATGTCAACTTTACGATTCTTGAGCAAATCAAATTTCTTTACGCACGGAGAGAAGAAATCAACGGTTGAACCCGACCCCGTATCCAGAGAAAACAGTCCTGACTTATCTCCTTCGAAGCTGCATAGTAGGCTTGGCATGTTCCCATGGAATAAGAACGAGGTCCAAGTTGAGCCTTCCGGTAAGTTACTTAGCTGTGGAGGAAGCACATCAATGGTTGATTTCTTTGGGTCAATGTCGAGAACTGCCCGGCTAATAAAATCGTATCCACAGATTCCGGCTAATTTGATTCCAAGCGCATCGGAGAACGGTTTCATGTCAAATTCCATGTATGAGCTGTTTTGAATTGTGACTGGTCCAAGATTGAACTTGATTCCTTTCGAGAAATTAGTTGTGATATTTGCAACGACACCTGAAACAGAGTCCTTCCCGACAACTTTCATCTTGTGGGACCGTGCGACAACGGGATCAATAACCATTATCTCGGCACCGGTATCTAAGAACCACCAGCCCTCGTCTTTTCCGTCTATCTTTGGCTTGACGAACAGGTATCCATACATTCGTTTGACCTCAATATTTTCGCTTGCATTGACGTCAAAGGTGAACCCATCGGCACTTGGCAATGGCATGCGATATGAAATCTTTCCACCAATACCCAAATTGAATTTTTCGATCACCGTTTTGTCTCTTGTCTCACCACTTTCGTGAAGAATTTTGGCCGGTACCAACTGACCATTCACGAGTCTGTAGTCACTGAATGTCCATGTTTCGGCTCCGGACGATCCCCAACAGCTTAAGACCTTAGCTGTGCAAGTCTTAGGATTTAGCTCCAAATTTGCAGTTGTGCTTCCATCTTTACATTTGATTACAAGTAGGTTGCCTTGCTCTGACACAATTTCTATCGGCGAATTCTTGCAGGCCCACACTCCGGCTTGAACATAAGCCAGCATTCGAGCCAAATCCCTATCTGAATAGTTTGAAGTATGAGGCACTCCTGAACCATTGAGATGCCAGGAGTTCGTTCCATCAAATCCATCACATTCTGGTAGATCGCCAACTGTCTGTAGTCTGAACCTGAAATCTTTCTCCATATGCAAGGTGAATTGTTGCTCGGAGCCATGGAGGGTTTGAGAACCTGTAATATGCAATCCACCCAGGAATTCGGAGCCTCTAACCAGATTATTGGATACATCGCCTTGGCGAGCATAAGTTGTACTGGTTACCAAAGTAAGTACAAATAAGGAAAGGCAATTCACTATCCTCCTATTATCCTTTGAAGGGCTTCTCTAAGTTCGAAACTTTTGTGAATTACCAGTAATGGAGCAAAAATGTGATGAACTAGTTGACTTTTTGAACGTCCATGTTATAATAGAAAAATAGTAGACATAAATCTACTAAGTGAACATAGGCATTGGTGAGAAATAGCCCTGTCTTGTTCAGTGAGGGAGTAATAGACGAATGAGTATGAATAGAGTTGTTTTGACGGGACGCATGACTGCTGATCCTGAGATGCGACAAACAAGTAGTGGGAAGAGTGTGGTTTCCTTTAGTATTGCGGTCAAAAAGAGATTAAGACCGAGAGAGGGAGAACCTGATTCAGATTTTCTGAGAATTACGGCATGGGGATCATCGGCTCAATATGTCCAGAACTACTTGGGGAAGGGACGCCTGATCGCTTGTGATGGAAGGCTTGAAACGCGAAAGTGGCAGGATCAAAGTGGCACTAACCGAGAGACGGTTGAGATTGTGGTGGATAACATTTACGCCCTTGATCGTTCGGAATATCGCGATTTGAATAAGGGTGCCGATGAAAAGGATCCATTTGAAGAAAGTGCGTAGGGCGATAATCTTCAAGAAATTCACGACTTGAATGTATTTCTTTTGGATTTTGATTCCTCTTTGTATCCATGAGCTCGAAGGATATCGAGCCTGAGCGAGCTAAGCTCGCCCACAACTCCATAAAATTCTGATGGTTCGAAATAGATAGCCCTCTAACCGAACCAAAAGATATTGGGGCACCGCGGTGCCCCAATTTTTTTGTGTAATATAGTGGAGTAATGTCTACATCTGGAGTTATTCGATGTTCTTGGGCCAACAGCGACGAAATGATGGCCAATTACCACGATTTAGAATGGGGAAATCCTGTTCGGGAAAGTCAATCATTATGGGAGACTTTGCAATTGGAGTGCTTTCAGGCGGGTCTTTCATGGTCGATTGTGTTAAAGCGACGCGACGCATTTCGAAATTCATTCAAAGGGTTTGATCCGAATATTGTTTCGAAATTCGGTTCAAAGGAAATCGAAGAAATGCTCTTGGACAATCGTATCATTCGTTCCCGATCAAAGATTGAAGCAGTAATTGGAAATGCGAAAGCCTATCTGGAAATGAAGAGTTCAGGTGAAGACTTTTCTTCGTTCGCTTGGAGTTTTGTTGACGGAGCGCCGATCGTCAATGTTTCAGGGGAAATGTATGCAAAAACAGCATTGTCAGAGACGATATCGGCCGAACTCAAAAAACGTGGGTTTAAATTCGTTGGACCAACTATCACATACGCTTGGATGCAGGCTGTGGGCCTTGTCGATGACCACGATCCAGGATGTTTTCGGCGTCAATCTTAGCCGTAAACCATAGTCCCGCCGAAATGTCCGGCGATCAAGACCAGTATTCCTGAGGCAGCAATAAGCAACAAGTATGCTGGCTTTTCCCTTTGGAAATAGGCAGCAAGTCCGCTTAGAATGCTCAAGGACGCAAGGATCAGGTGTATTAGGAGGTTGCCTTCGAGGACATATCCCAGTCTTAGCCATGCTGCGATTCCAGAAATAATCGCGCCGATTGAGCAAATCAGCGCTATTGCGAGGTTAATGACTGAAGCTTTGTGATAGATTTCATCGCTCTTTCGAACGGAAAATACTTGAAGAAGGGCGGCAACTGCAAGTAAAGCAATAGGGAAGTGAATGATTGCTGGGTGAAGTGAGTGTTTTGGGATGAGATCGGAGCCTTCGTCCTTTTTGGGGGTTTCGGTCGCTTTTTGAACGGGCTTTGACTTTGCATCGCCAGGCATCGTATCCACTTTAATTTCGTCACCGTTTGAAATGCCATCACCGTCGGCGTCTGATTTCTCGATTGACTGAAAAACTTGGGCAGTAATCTCGTTTGCTCCAGATTGGTCTAGGGCCCCTTCAACAGCCTTGCCGTACTCATTTCGCTTTGGTGGCTGGGTGTGGCACACGGTGCAATCTGCTTTTGGCTTGCCGTATGTTTCTTTGAACTTTTCGAGAATTTTCGGATTTGCGCTTGCAAGCACGCTCGTGCAAACAAGAACACATAACATGAGAGGTCTCAAAGGTTTCATGAATTTCGATTGTACTTTGTGTTTTCAAGCAATACGCTAATTCATAAAACAGAAGTGCCCCGAAATATATTCGGGGCACCCTCCAAACCCATCGGACCCTCGTAAAGAGTGCCAGCTGGACAATCCAAAGTTAAAGTAAGTTGCGAGATTTCCTTACAGAACAAATGAATAGTACAGGGCATTTTTGCCAATAAAGGAAGGAATGGATCACATCTATCACATTTACCAGTACTAAGCAGGTGTTAGTGCTTGGAATACGCCAGATTGGGCATCCTCATAGCTTGAAAACTCAGCCTTACCTTGCCTTAAGAACAGGTTGATTGCTTCTTGACTATCGATGGCTCGATCACTAATTTGCTTGGATCCGCGTTTGTAGGCTCCGATCATAACTAGATCCTCAATATCATTGTAGGCAGCCATCAACTCACGAAATTCGTTTGCCTTCAACATCTGTTCCGGTGAAACAACGAACGGCATGGTTCGGCTAAGGCTCTGAAGAATATCTATTGGAGGATAATGCCCTCGGCTAGTTAAAGCTCGGCTTAGCACAAGGTGGCCGTCGAGAATACCTCTTGTCGCGTCGGCAATCGGATCGTTTTGATCGTCGCCTTCAACAAGGACTGTATAGAGAGCAGTAATGGCACCTTTAGGTCCCATGCCTGCCCTTTCCATCAGCCGTGGTAGAAGAGCAAATACGCTAGGTGTGTAGCCCTTCGTGCTCGGAGGCTCACCAACCGCAAGTCCAATCTCTCTTTGGGCCATTGCAAATCTCGTTACGCTGTCCATCATTAAGAGAACTGATTTGCCCATGTCCCTGAATCCTTCGGCAATCGCAGTTGCGGTAAAGGCAGCTTTGATTCGCATTAGCGCAGGCATATCTCCGGTCGCACATATGATGACGCTCTTGGCTAATCCTTCTTCGCCAAGATCATTTTCAATGAACTCTCTGACTTCGCGACCTCGCTCACCTACTAGGCAAATTACGTTTACATCGGCTTTCGCATTTCGCGCAATCATTCCCAATAATGTGCTTTTACCAACACCTGATCCGGCAAAAATTCCGACTCTTTGTCCTTCGCACAGGGTCATAAGTCCATCAATTGCTCTGACTCCAGTTGGCATTGGATCTTTGATCATGCGTCGCTGGAGGGCGTTTGGCGGATTAGCCATCGTAGGGTAGTGGAATTCGCACAAAGGTGCCGGCATGTCATCAAGGGGCTGTCCAAGTCCATCCAGAATGCGTCCTAAAAGGGCGTTCCCAACCGGCACTTTTAGAAATTCTCCTGTGCCATGCACTGAGTCTCCCGCTTTTATTCCACTGAGGTCTCCGAGTGGCATCAGCAATGTCTGAGAACCTCGAAATCCGACTACTTCAACGGGAACTTCCCGAGTGTTTCCTTCGCCATCAACGGTTGAGACATAGCATAGATGTCCGATGCTTGCTACGGGACCATTAGACTCGATAACGAGGCCAATGACTTTTTCTACTTGGCCAAAAAGTCTAAATTTCGGGGCATCTTGAGCTGCATTTCGCAGGCGTTCAATCCGTGGTTCGGTTAGATTCATTAAGCTGCCTGATTAAATTCGTTGACAACGAGTTCAAGTCGTGTCTCAACTGTCGCATCGATTATTCCCGACTCTGTTTCAACCATAACTCCGCTTCGAATTGAATTGTCTTCTACAATTTCGATAGATTTAAGTTCTCGAGATTGTTTGATGATTTCATCGCGGTGACTCTCAAATAACGCATAGTCCTTGGGATTTATGAGGATTCGAGCATTCTTTGCATGGGTGACATTTTGTAGTACTTCTTTACAAATCCCCAGGGCAACTTGGTGATTGATTTCCAATTCCGTCGCCAGAATCTTTTGTACAACTTCCATGGATAGCTCGGTGACGATTTTTTCCGTCCGTGCTGCCCAGTCGTTGGCTGCCTCAAGAAATTCGGCTCTGAATGTTTCCAAGTCGGCTGTAAATTGTGCAACTTCGATGATCCGTGCTGTCTTGACGTCGGTCATTGCCTTTTGGAATCCGGCTTTTCGTCCTTCGGCCTGACCAGAGAGGTTCCCACTTTCGTAGCCGGCTTCATACCCTTGTTTAAAGGCAGTGTCTTTAATCGTATCGATTTGGTCAGACAGCCTAAATGATTGTTTGCCAGAACCTTCCAGAGTAGGCATTTCTCCAAACAGTTTCTTGCTTTGCAGAAGCGGAGCATCCTTTCCTAATTCAGTTGGGACTCTAGACAAGCATCTCCTCCTCTCCACCACGGCTTAGGACAATTTCGCCTGATTCTTCAAGTTTCCGGATTGCTCCAACGATTTTTTGTTGTGCTTCTTCAACAGCCTTCACTCGAACCGGTCCCATGAATTCCATATCTTCTTTGAGCATGGCCATAGCCCGTTCAGACATATTCGTATAAATCTTCTGTTGGACTTCCGGTTTAACTCCCTTGAGTGCAACCCCAAGTTCTTTCATATCTATTTCTCGCATGATTGCTTGAATTGCTCGATCATCGAGCATTACGATGTCTTCGAAAATGAACATCATTCCCTTGATCGTGTCTGCAAGTTCTGGTTCGTGGTCTTCAAGGTGTTCAATGATCATCTTTTCAGTTGTTCGGTCGCACCGGTTCAGTAGATCAACTAGAGCTTTGGGACCACCAGCTTGGGTCAATTCTTGAGAGAGGACCGACGAGATTTTCTTCTCTAAGATGCTTTCAACTTTCTTAATGACTTCCGGCGGTGTTTGCTCCATCATGGCTATTCTTGCGGCAACATCCGCTCGCATTTCGGGTTCAAGCTTTCCGATGATTTGTGCTGCACTTGTGATTGGCATGTAGGAAAGGATCAATGCAATAGTCTGGGGATGCTCGTCTTGTATAAAACTCAAAACCTGCTGTGGATCTGCTTTCTTGAGGAATTCAAAAGGCACAACTTGCATCGCCGTCATGATCTTATTGAGAATTTCTCCTGCTCGATCTGAACCAAATGCAGATTCAAGTACGGCTCTTGCGCTAGCTACACCACCTTCGGCGATGTATTCCTGGGCGATTGCCAATTCATAAAACTCTTCAATGACCTGTTCGCGAACCTCTGGGAAAACCTTTTCCAGCCTAGCGACTTCGAGCGCAAGAATTTCGATGTCATTGTCACTCATATGCTTGACCAACTCACCGGAGATTTCTGATCCTATGATCATCATCAGGATTGCGGCCTTAGTTCTATTTGGAATTTCCTTCTGCTTAGGGTTCATTTTGGTGTTGGCTCCGTTAACCAAGTTTTAATGAGCATGGCGGTAGGTTCTGGTCGATCCTTTGCCATCCGTTTGATGGCGGATAGATGAACTGATTTCTTCTCTCGGATCTTTTCGACTTCAAGGATTTCCTCGTTATCTCGGTAAATGATTCCATCTTCCCCCATCGCTGCAAGCTCTTCGTCGGTGTACTTACTGATGGCTCGTTGATATGCTTCAACACTTTTTGGACTCGCAGGGTCTTCGGGGCCACCAAGGGGGAAGCTGCTTCCAAGTGAACCTTGCATCACTTGCCCGTTAGCATTCGTTACTGAAACCATGGTTGGCTTTGTAACCTTGCCAATTTGTTTTACGACCATTATTCCAACTATTAAAAGGGCGACGATGGGCAAAAGTGAAAATAGCTGCTGCTTTTGAGCCATGCTCTTTGACTCATCTTGGGCTTTTACAATTTGCGTTTTGGTCGAATCATCAAATGCCACCGGAGTTACTTTGGCTACGAACTTTGTTCCATCTTTACCTTGAACTTCGTTCTCAATAAATGCCTTAAGGGACGCAAGCTTGGCTGCATCACCAAACTTATCTTCTTTACTGTCGGCTGCGACATTTATAACCATGGATTTCACGCTGCCAACTGCCGGTTTTGTATCGATAGTTGTTTCTGTCCTAGTAGGCTCGCTTTGAGTGACAGTGTTTTCGTAATTTTCTCC